>JAICSC010000179.1 GCA_025937085.1 Nocardioides sp. | reverse complement strand
CCGGTCCGCGCGGAAGGGCCGGTGGAACCAGATCGTGTGGTCGAGGGACGCGGGCATCAGGTCGGGAGAGCCGATCTCTACGTCGTGCGGCACCAGGCTCGCGCCGAGCAGGGTCAGGTCGCTGGCGTAGGTGAACGCGGCGGTGTGCAGCACGGGGTCGTCGCCGAGCTCGCCGTTGACCCGTACCCAGAGCTGGGCCCGCGCCGGACGATCGGTGTCCTCGGCCAGAAGGGTGTGCCCGGGGTACGCCGAGTTGCCGAGGTAGCGGGTGTCGAGCGCCTCCCACTCCTTGGCGAAGTCGGCTGCTGTCGGGTCGTCCGGACGGCGCAGTGCGGCGATCTGCGCGAAGGTCAGTCCCTCGTCCGGACCCGGGACCTCCGGCATCGCATCCTGGTGGTCGAAGCCGGGTTCGGGGCGCTGGAAGTTCGCGGTCAGGTAGAAGATCGGGTGTCCGTGCTGGCGCGCGACCACGCGTCGGGTCTCGAACGAACGGCCGTCCCGGATCCGCTCGGAGTCGTAGATGATCGGGATCGTCGTGTCGCCGGGACGCAGGAAGTAGGCGTGCAGGGAGTGCACGTCGAGGCCGTCGTCGACCGTGCGGATCCCCGCGATCAAGGCCTGCGCGGCGACCTGGCCGCCGAAGACCCGCTGACGGTCGGTGTCGGGGCTTCGCCCCCGGAAGAGGTCGGTGTCGAGGGTCTCGAGGTCGAGGAGCTCGACGAGCTCCGCGGCGGAGGACGGCATCAGGCGCTCTCTCTAGTTGTCGGTCTCGGGTCCGTCCAGGCCGGCCAGGAACTGCTCGAACTGCCGGCCGATCTCCTCTCCCGTCGGAATCGGCTCGTCCGCGGCGAGCAGGCTGTTCCCCTCCTGCTCGGCGCGGGCGAACGCGTCGTACTGCTGCTCCAGCGCCTGCACCACCTCGAGCACCTCGGTGTTCGCCGCCAGGTACGTCGCGATCTCCTCGTCACGCTCCCGTCCGGCGTCTCGCAGGTCCGTGAGGTCGACCGCGATGCCGGCCGCCCGCTCCACGTGGCCGAGCAACGAGACCGACGCCTCGGGGAAGTCGAGCTGGGCCAGGTAGTGCGGGATGTGGGCGACGAAGCCCATCGCATCGTGGCCGGTCTCGCCGAGCCGCACCTCGAGCAGCGCCTGCGCGCTGGACGGAATGCGCAGCTCGCCCCGCCACGGGCTGTCGGCGGCGAGCAGGTCCGGGTTGTTCGCGTGGTGGGTGATCGCGATCGGCCGGGTGTGGGGCACCGCCATCGGCACGGCACCCAGGCCGATGACCCGGCTGACGTGGAGGCGCTCGACCACGTGGCGGACGGCCGCTGCGAACGCCTCCCAGCGGTTGTCGGGCTCGGGCCCGTGCATGAGGAGGTACGGCGTGCCGGCGTCGTCGGCGAGCAGGCGCACCACCAGCCGCGGCGCGTCGTACTGCTCGTAGTGGTCGCGCACGAACGACATCGCCGGCCGCCGCGCGCGGTAGTCGTGGAACTCGTCCACCTCGAAGGTCGCCACGACCCGGCCGCCACCGGCCTCGGTGACGAGGTGGCGGGCTGCGATCGCGGCGGAGTTCCCGGCGTCGAGGAAGCCGTCGAGGACGAGCACCATCGCGAGCTCGCTGGTGCCGTCCAGCTCGGGCACGTCGTCGACGATGTGGACCAGCCGGTCGGGATCGGGCACGGGAACCTCTCGGATCGGGGACACGGTGCAGCGTCCTCGACGACCAGCCTATTCCGAGCCCCGGAGTCCGAGCTCGCGAGGACTCCGAAGAAGGGCGAGGGTTGAGGAGCGTCCGGCTCGTATCCGAACGAAGTGAGGAGCCGAGCGGCGCGTCTCGAATCCCGGTGACGGTCTGCGGGAGTTCAGTCCCGGGCGGCCCGCTCGGTGATCGGGAGCGGTTCGTGTCCCTCGGCCGCGAGCCGCTCCACGACGCCGCGGGCGATGGTCTGGGCGTTCAACCCGATCCGGTTCAGGATCGCCTGCCGCTCGGCGTGCTGGAGGAACTCCTGTGGGATGCCGTGCAGCGAGAACGGCGTGGTCACGCCCTCCTCGGTCAGCAGCTGGAGCAAGGCCGAACCAACCCCTCCGACACGTCCGTTGTCCTCGATGCTGACCACGAGCCGGTGGTCCCGGGCCAGCCCGACCAGGGCAGGGTCGATCGGCTTGACCCAGCGGGGGTCGACGACCGTCACGCCGATGCCCTGCGCCTCCAGCCGCTCGGCCACCTCGACCCCGACGGCGGCCATGGAGCCGATCCCGACGACGAGGACCTCCTTGGTGCCGCGGCGTACGAGCACGTCGCAACCGCCGACCCGGTCGATCGCCGGGATGTCCTCAGCGGGCGACCCCTTGGGAAGTCGGACGACCGTCGGGGCGTCGCTCACGTCGACCGCCTCGCGCAGCAGCTCGCGGACGCGCGCGCCGTCGCGGGGTACGGCGATCCGCAGCCCGGGCACGACCTGGAGGACCGACAGGTCCCACATGCCGTTGTGGCTCGGACCGTCCGTGCCGGTGACCCCGGCGCGGTCGAGCACGAACGTGACGCCGCACCGGTGCAGGGCGACGTCCATCAGCACCTGGTCGAAGGCCCGGTTGAGGAACGTCGCGTAGATCGCGACGACCGGGTGGAGCCCACCGAGGGCCAGGCCGGCGGCGCTGGTGACGGCGTGCTGCTCGGCGATGCCGACGTCGAAGACGCGGTCCGGGTACGCCGCGGCGAAGCGGTCCAGCCCGACCGGGTACAGCATCGCGGCGGTGATGCCCACGAGGTCCTGTCGCACGCGGCCGAGCGCGACCATCTCCTCGGAGAAGAAGTCGGTCCAGATCCGTCCGGCCGGACGCGACTCACCGGTCTCCACGTCGAAGGCGCCGACCTGGTGGAACTGGTCGGTCTCGTTGCGCTCGGCGGGGTTGTAGCCGAAGCCCTTGTGCGTGATCACGTGCACGATCACCGGGCCACGGAAGCGCTTGGCCTGGACCAGTGCCTGCTCCACGGCCTGCCGGTCGTGACCGTCGATCGGGCCGACGTACTTCAGACCGAGGTCCTCGAACATGCCCTGCGGGGCGAGGGCGTCCTTCATCCCCTTCTTCATCGCGTGCAACGCGTCGTACACCGCCGGGCCGACGCCCTTGACCTGGTTGAGCCGCTTCTTGACGAGGTCGAGCATCTCCTCGTAGCGCGGGTTCGTGCGCAATGTCGCCAGGTGGCTCGCGAGGCCGCCGACGGTCGGTTGGTAGGACCGACCGTTGTCGTTGACGACCATGACCAGCTTGCGGTCCTTGCCCATCGCGATGTTGTTCAGCGCCTCCCACGCCATGCCACCGGTCAACGCGCCGTCGCCGATCACCGCGACGACGTACCGGTCCTCGCCGCGCAGGGCGTAGGCCTTGGCGAGCCCGTCGGCGTACGACAGCGAGGTCGAGGCATGGGAGTTCTCGACGATGTCGTGCTCGGACTCGCGCCGGTTCGGGTACCCGGACAGGCCACCCTCGGTGCGCAGGCTGTCGAACTGGGTCGCCCTGCCGGTCACCATCTTGTGCACGTAGGCCTGGTGGCCGGTGTCCCAGACGATCCGGTCGCGTGGCGAGTCGAAGGTGCGGTGGATCGCCAGGGTCAGCTCGACGACGCCGAGATTGGGGCCGAGGTGACCGCCGCGGGGTGCGCAGGTGCGGACGAGCTCGTCGCGGATCTCGCTGGCGAGGGCCTCGAGCTGGGAGTCGGTGAGATCTCGGAGGTCGGCAGGCGAGGTCACCTGCTCCAGCAGTCCCATCGACGTCCCTTCGGTCGGCTCCGGCAGCCTGTCGAGTGTATCGGCGGACCCGCGCGAACCCGAGCCGGCGGGGGTCACCGTGCCGCGCCACTCGGATTCTCCAGCACTCTCCCTGCACTCTCCCTGCACTCTCCCTGGCCCGAGTTTCCTCCGGCCTCGGGACGAATCCGCGTCTTGCCCGCGACCGGGCCGGCGTTGGAAGGTCCGGTCATGACCCTCGCCCGTCTCGGGCGGCGCGCTGCTCGCCGTACCCGAGGATCCGCCGCCGCCCTCGCCGCCGCCGTCTCCGCCGCAGCAGTCATCGCCGGCCTCCTGGTCGGTGCCGTACCCGCCGAGGCCTCGGCCTCGGGCGGCGCAGCGGCGCAGGGAGAGCCGCTCGCGGCGGCCCAGCCCGCAGCGGGTGAGCCCGACCTCGGGCCGAACGTCTACGTCTTCGACCCGTCGATGCCGGTGAGCCAGATCCAGGCGACCGTCGACACGATCGCCTCCCAACAGGTACCGAACCAGTTCGGCACCGAGCGGTACGCCCTGCTGTTCAAGCCCGGCACGTACGGTTCGGCAGCCGAGCCGCTCAACTTCCAGGTCGGCTACTACACCGAGGTGGCCGGCCTCGGGCAGGACCCCGGTGACGTCGTGATCAACGGGTCGGTCGACGTCTACAACCAGGACGGGATCGCGCTCACCAACTTCTGGCGGTCGCTGTCGAACCTGACGATCCATGTCAGCAACCCGGACGCCGGTTGTTACACCGGTGAGTTCTGGGCGGTCTCGCAGGCGGCGCCGATGCGGCGGGTCCACGTGGAGGGCAACACCACGCTGATGGACTACTGCACGGGTCCGTCGTTCGCCAGCGGCGGCTTCATCGCCGACTCGCAGTTCACCGGCGGCACGGTGGTGAACGGGTCGCAGCAGCAGTTCTACGTGCGCAACAGCGACCTCGACGGCTGGTCCAACAGCGTCTGGAACCAGGTCTTCTCCGGTGACGTCAACGCGCCGGCGGAGTGCTTCGGCTGCCGGCCCGCGACGTACTACACGACGTTGCCGACCACACCGACGTCACGCGAGCGGCCCTACCTGTACGTCGACGACGCCGGCGCCTGGCGCGTCTTCGTACCGGCTGCGGAGAGCGACTCGGCCGGCACCACCTGGGCGACGGGGTCCACGCCGGGACGCTCGCTGCCGCTGTCCGACTTCTACGTGGCCCATCCCGGCGACTCGGTGTCCACGATCAACAACGCCCTGTCACGCGGCCTCGACCTCCTGCTCACGCCGGGCGTGTACGACGTGGGCCGGACGATCAGGGTGAAGCGTGCGGACACCGTGGTGCTCGGGCTGGGTCTGGCCACGCTGACCGCTCGGAACGGCGCGGTCGCGCTGTCGACCGCCGACGTACCGGGGGTCGACCTCGCCGGCTTCACCGTCGACGCCGGCACGGTCAGCTCGCCGGCGCTGGTGCGCATCGGCAAGGCCGACGGGCGCAACCACGGCGCGGACCCCGCCGACCCGACCGCGCTTCAGGACGTGTTCTTCCGCGTCGGTGGACCGCACGCCGGGCGGGCGCGAGTGAGCCTCGAGGTGAACAGCGACCACGTCCTGCTCGACGACATCTGGGCCTGGCGCGCCGACCACGGCACCGGGGTGGGCTGGACGCAGAACACCGCCGACACCGGCGTCGTCGTCAATGGCGACCACGTCTCGGCGACCGGCCTCTTCGTCGAGCACTACCAGAAGTTCCAGGTGCGCTGGAACGGGGAGCACGGGTCCGACATCTTCTTCCAGAGCGAGATGCCGTACGACGTCCCGGGCCAGGCCGCGTGGCGTTCCTCGCCCACGACCGACGGGTACGCCGCGGTGAAGGTGGCCCCGGACGTCGCGGAGTTCGACGGCTACGGGATGGGCACCTACAGCTTCTTCAACCAGGGGCTCGACATCTTCGCCGACCACGCCTACGAGGTGCCCACGAGCGCGGGCGTCCACCTGCACGACCTGCTGACGATCTTCCTCGACGCCACCAACGGAAGGGGCGGGATCCGGCACGTCGTCAACGACACCGGCGGCTCCTCCACGATCGCCAACCCCGACGTACCGGTGACGGTGACCGACTACCCCTGAGGCGAGGCGGGCGGTGGGTCAGCCACCTCTCCCGCGACGGAATGGTGGTTAGGACACCGCTCCGGTCAGTCTCCGGTCAGTCTCCGGTAGTGCTCCGAGTCGAGGAACGCCGGCACGGCCAGCACACCGGTCATGGTCAGGTCGAGGTGTCGCGCCCGTTCTGGCTCGACGAAGACGATCCGCCGCCCCTCGTGGCAGTCGATGTCGTCGTCGGTCAGGTCGACGCGCCCGACGTAGACGTGCACGTGGTCCACCGAGCCGTACCCGGGGTGGAAGACCTCGAAGGTCGCGAAGGGCTCCAGCGTCCCGGGGCCGAGCCGGACCCCGGTCTCCTCCTCGACCTCGCGGTAGGCACCCGACTCGGGGTCCTCCCCCGGCTCGAGATGGCCGCCGGACAGCCCCCACCGGTCGGGGTCGATCGGGGCGTGCTCGTCGCGCTCCTGGAGCAGCAAGCGACCCTGCGCGTCGACCAGCAGCACGCATCCGAACCCATGCGGCTCGGAGCGACCGAAGCGCTCGACGTACGCCGGGTGGCCGATGATGCGGGGCAGCGCGTGCACCAGGTTGCGTCCCCAACGCAGGGTGTGGATCGTCCGGGGGTCGACGAAGACGATCTGTCGGCCCTCGTGGCAGACGACCTCGCGGTCGGTGAGGTCGGTCAACGCCAGATAGAGGGCGAGGTCGTGGCCCTCCCCACAGTCGTCGCAGAAGTAGGAGAACGTGTCGACGTGGGAGAGCTCGACACCGGCCACCTCGGTCTCCTCGGCCAGCTCGCGGACCGCCGCCTCGTGGTCGCTCTCACCGTCCTCGACGGCACCTCCGACCAGCGACCACTGGTCGGGGTTCACCGGCGCGTTCTCGTCGCGCTCCTGGAGCAGCAGCCACCCACGTCGGTCGACCAGGACCACGGCGGCAACGCGTCTGCTCACTGCACCATCCTCAGGACGCTCGGAACGTCACCGACACCGGGTGGCCGACGCTCGACGGACAACCAGTACGCCGTCGCGACAGACGCCTTGCCATCGCACCCTCCTGGCGCCGCTCGCGACGACGCCCCTCCCCGGATCGAGGCTAAGCCCGGACTAAGGGCCATGGCCCTCGAGGTACGCCGCGACCAGTCCGCCGATCGTGTCGAGGTGGTAGCCACCCTCCTGCACGACGACGGCCGGGACGTCCAGCGACCCGAGCAGACGCCCGGCCGCGGCGTACCCCTCGGCGGTGACCTTGAGCGGGCTCTCCGGGTCGTCGGCGGCGGCGTCGACTCCCAGCGAGACGACGAGGGCGTCCGCGCCGG
>JAICSC010000206.1 GCA_025937085.1 Nocardioides sp. | reverse complement strand
CGCCAGCCGTGCCGGGCTGAACAACGGGTGGTGACGATCCGGGAGGTGTCGGCGAGCAGGCACCGGCGGATGCCGTCGCGAAGCCGGCCACTGGGAAGCATCGGCGTCCGGTCGGTGGGAAGCCTCGCCAGCGTGGAGGCCTGGCGCAGGACGACCGAGCAGCTCAGCCAGCGCGCTCCGTGCCGACGCTGGGCCTTGCTCGGCAGGAACCAGACCAGGTCGTACGCCGAGGAGTCGCGCGCCCGGTCGGCGCGGCCGAGCATGGTGTTGAGCTCGGGCCGGCACCGGTCGGCGATCACGCGGTAGAGCGTGCTGATGCCCGAGGAGTAGCTCACGCGTGCCGGCAGCCTGACCACACCCGCGACCCTGGCGGTGTGTGCCTGGGCGCAGGGCACCCTGGCCGAGTGGTCGGCTCGCGCGGAGGCCTGGGTGGCGGTCATGGTGCTGCACGCGCCGACCGCGGGGGCGCCGTACCCCGGGCCGTCGGCAGCGGCCTGCCGGGCCTGGCTCGGGGCCGTGGACACCGTGAGCGCAGTCGCCGCCGCGAGAGTGGCGAAGGTCCGGGCCAAACCCGAGATGGTCATGGTTCCTCCTCGTCGACGCAGGCATGCTAGTGCTCCCCGCGATGTACGACGTGACGCAGTGCTCCGTGGCTCAGCTGGCGGACTCGAACACGCCCTGCACCCGCTTCACCTGGACCAGCCAGGAGGCGAGGGTGTCGGCGCGGACGCCGACGCGCTCGGAGTACAGCGCGCCCTGCGTCTGGCAGTCGTAGCCGAGCACGAACCAGTCGCCGGTCGACGTGTTCACGCGCACCGCCTGGTCGTGGCAGCGGCATACGGCTCTGCGGTCGGCCCGGGGGTGGTGGACCCGTTCCACGACGGTCCCGCCCGGCTTCGCGACGAGCAGGTCGCCGTCGTAGCCGGCGGGCGATGCTTCGTCGGGGACCGGCGGTGTGTAGGGGCCGGGAGCGGTCGCGGCCAACGCGAGACGGCCGGACATGACGGCGAACTCCGGGGAGGCCCAGGCCATGAAGGCCTGGTAGTCGTACGGCGCCTCCCGCTGCTCGTCGAGCCGCTCCGGCTCGTTGCCCACCACCAGCACCCACGACGTGTGGTCGTCGACGCGCACGATCGCGCCGCCCTGAGGGTGGGCGGCGACGTCGACCTCGCCGTAGGTGGCCAGCACGTCGACCGCGCGGTCGCGCCGGAACATCCGGCCGAAGAGGTACAGGACCGGTGGCGTGTCCGCGTCGACGTACCTCGCAGGAGCCACGAGGAGGTGCACGTGCCCCGGGACGGCGGTCGTGCTCGGCGACGGGACGGGGTTCGGTCCGATCCCTCCGCCCGCGCCGGTGGCGGGCCGGAGAAGGACCGCTGCGAGCGCCAGTACGGCGAGACCGGTCGCGATCCCGGCCGTCGCCGCCCTCCGCCGCAGTCGTACCGCGCGCCGCCCGGCGACGAGTCGCTCCTCGACCGGGCGGTGCCCGGGGCCCTCCCCGAAGCCGGCGTCGAGGCGTTCCCGCAGGTCAGTCTCAGCGCTCATCGGTCCTCCCGGGTCAGTGCGCCCTCGAGGGAGGCCAGACCCCGCTCGGCGTGGCTTCGCACGCTCTGCCGCGACGTCCCGAGCTCCTCGGCGGTCTCCTCGACCGAGAGGCCGAGCCAGTGGCGGAGGATGACGACCTTGCGCCGCGTCTCCGGCAGAGACTGCAACGCCGCGAACAGCGAGGTCCGGTCGCCGGTGTCCGCCGGCGGGTCGCTGCTGGGTGCACTCCCGCGTCGCCGGAGCCCGTGGCGTTCGTCGATGCGGGTGCGCATGATCAGCCGCCGGACGTACGCCTCCTCGGTGCCCAGACGCCAGACCCGCGGCCACGCGACGTACAGCTTGGTGAGGGCGACCTGGAGGAGGTCGTCGGCCTGCTGCCAGTCGCCACAGACCGCGTAGGCGATCCGGCGCAGGTGGGTCTGGCGCGCCGCCACGAACTCGACGTACGCCTGCTCCCGGGCCTCGATCCGCATCACCGGTCCTCCAGGGAGATTGTCGCTCCTCAGCTGTGCTACGTGCTGAACGGACCATCGGTTGTCCTCGGGGCTCGCCCAGATGCTCGTCTAGGGTGGAAGTGCTGGATCCCCGCGTCACGAGGAGTCACCCCATGCCTGTCGCCACCCCCGAGATCTACGCCCAGATGCTCGACACCGCGAAGGAGAAGTCGTTCGCGTTCCCGGCGATCAACGTGTCGTCGTCGCAGACCCTGAACGCTGCGCTGAAGGGGTTCGCCGACGCGGAGTCCGACGGGATCATCCAGATCTCGACGGGCGGCGCGGAGTACCTGTCCGGTCCGGCGGTGAAGAACATGGTGAGCGGGTCGGTCGCGTTCGCGGCGTACGCCGTCGAGGTGGCCAAGAACTACCCGATCAACATCGCGCTCCACACCGACCACTGCCCGAAGGACAAGCTGGACGGCTTCGTGCGCCCGCTGCTGGACATCAGCGGCGAGCGGGTGGCCCGGGGCGAGCCGCCGCTGTTCCAGTCGCACATGTGGGACGGCTCCGCCGTACCCCTGGACGAGAACCTGCAGATCGCCCAGGAGCTGCTCGCGAAGTGCTCGGCCGCGCACATCGTGCTCGAGGTCGAGATCGGGGTGGTCGGTGGCGAGGAGGACGGCGTCGAGGGCGCCATCGACGAGAAGCTCTACACGACTCCGCAGGACGCGCTCGACACCGTCGAGGCGCTCGGGCTGGGTGACAAGGGCCGCTATCTGACCGCGCTCACCTTCGGCAACGTCCACGGCGTCTACAAGCCCGGGAACGTCAAGCTGCGCCCGGAGATCCTGAAGAAGGCCCAGGACGCGATCATCGAGAAGTACGGCGCCTCCTCGGGCTTCGGGCCGGGCGCTCTGCCGCTCGACCTGGTCTTCCACGGCGGCTCCGGGTCGTCGGAGCAGGAGATCGCGGACGCGGTGAAGTACGGCGTCGTGAAGATGAACGTCGACACCGACACGCAGTACGCCTACACCCGCCCGGTCGCGGACCACATGTTCCGCAACTACACCGGGGTGTTGAAGGTCGACGGTGACGTGGGCGACAAGAAGACCTACGACCCTCGCGCCTGGGGCAAGGCGGCCGAGGCCGGGATGGCCGCACGGGTCGTCGAGGCCTGCTCGAACCTCTCCGCCACCGGCCACACCCTCCACTGAGCGCCCCGGGGCGGCGCGAATTCCCCGCCTGAGCGTGGAATTCGCGGGAGGGCGGAGCCCGGTGCGGACCGGACGACTCAGTCGAGGGCGGGCTCCGGGGTCTCGGTGGTGTCGGGCTGCGGCGCCTGGCGAGGGGTCAGGTGGCGGGGCAGCTGGAAGAACAGCACCGAGACCAGACCCAGGACGAGGACCGCGGCGGGCAGGAGCATCGCGTCTGCCATGGCCTGGCTGAACGGGTCACGCACGACCGCGGGCAGCTGTTGCAGCGCCCCATCGGGCTCGGCGCCACCGGACAGTCCGTGGGCGGCGATCCGGGAGTCGATCAGGACCGCGATCGCGGCCGAGCCGAGGACAGCGCCGACCTGGCGGGTGGCGTTGTAGACGCCGGATCCTGCGCCGGCCAGCTGCATCGGCAGGTTGCGGGTGGCCGTCGCCGCCAGCGGGGCCCAGACACCGGCCATCCCGATGCCGAGCACCAGCATGGCGCCCAGGATGTGCCAGACCGGCCCGGTGGGGGTCAGGGCCCGCGAGATCAGGAAGACCGCGAAGGCGGTGACCGCGAAACCCATGCCGGTGAGCGTTCGCGGGTGCACCTTGTCGGTGAACTTGCCGACGATCGGCGCCAGCACGATCGACATCACCGCCATCGGCACGAACAGCAACGCGGACTGCAACGGCGAGTAGCCGCGCACGAGCTGGGCGTAGAGCATCGTCGGGAAGCCCATCGCGGTCGCCGTGAACGACATGGTCGAGATCGAGAAGTTCGAGATCGAGAAGTTCCGGTCGCTGAACAGGTGCAACGGCACCAGCGGCTCGAGCCGGTTCTTCGACTGCCACAGCACGAACAGGGCGAAGAGCACCACACCCGCGGCGATCGAGGCAGTGATCCAGCCGTTCCAGTGGTACTTGTGGCCCTGCTGGATGCCGTAGACGAGGCAGAACATGCCGACGCCGCTGAGCGCGACGCCGAGCCAGTCGAACCGGTGGGTGTGGGTCGGCAGCCTGGGCACCAGTCGCACCGCCAGGAAGAAGCCGATCAGACCGACCGGGACGTTGATGAAGAAGATCCACTCCCAGCCGAGCGCGTCGACCAGCACGCCACCCAGGATCGGGCCGACCAGCGTGGCGACGCCCGCGGTGGCGCCCCACAGCGCCATCGCCTGGCCGCGGCGGTCGGACGGGAAGATCCGGGTGATCACCGCCATCGTCTGCGGGGTCAGCATCGAGGCGCCGAGGCCCTGGAACACCCGGGCGATGATCAGCATCTCGATGCTCGTCGTCAGGCCGCACCACAGCGAGGCGAGGGTGAAGACGGTGAGCCCGACCAGGTAGAGGTTCTTCGGCCCGAAGCGGTCGCCGAGCCGGCCCGTGATCAGCACCGGGACGGCGTACGCCAGGAGGTAGGCGCTGGTCACCCAGACCACGTTGTTCACGTCGGTGTGGAGGTCGGAGATGATCGCCGGCGTCGCGACGGTGACGATCGTGGTGTCGACCAGGATCATGAAGAAGCCGAGACACAACGCGAAGAGCGCCGGCCAGGGCCGCACGTCGGTCGGCAACGGGTCGCGGGTCGGGGCTTGCTGCGCCATGACAGAAGTCAACACCCGCGCACCGACATGGATTCCACCGGATTTTCCGGCACGCACGGGCCTGAGTGCGTCTGAGAGGGTGAGTCCATGAGTCATGTCGACCTGATGGCCGGTCCGCCTCCGACGCATCTTCCCGTGGATCCGGCGGATGCCGAGCTGACCGGCGGCGACGACCCGGGTGCCGTCGTACGCCGACACCCCGCTTCGCCGACCGCCTGGGCGGCCCTGGCCACGCAGGCCCGCGACCAGGGCGCGGCCGACGTGACCGTCTACGCCTACGCGCGGGTCGGGTACCACCGCAGCCTCGACCTGCTCCGTCGCAACGGCTGGAAGGGCCACGGTCCTGTGCCCTGGGAGCACGAGCCCAACCGCGGCTTCCTGCGCGCCTTGGCCCTCCTGGCACTGTCGGCCCGCGCCATCGGCGAGGACGACGAGTGGCAGCGCTGCTCGGAGTTCCTGCGCGACTCCAGCCCGACCGCCGCCGACGTGCTGCTCGGCTGATCGTCTCGCTCCGGCCCGGCGCTCGACGTCGTTACGAGCGGAATCCTCACGCCCCCAGGAGTGCCCGGACCCGCTCGGACCCGAGCGCCACGATCAGCGTCGGCAGCCTCGGTCCGCGCTCGGCGTCCACGAGCAGGTGGTACAGCAGCCGGAAGAACTCCTTCTGGTCCGCCTTCACCTCGTCCGTCGGCTTCTCGTCGAGCGACATCCCGCGCGCGAGCTTGGGTACGCCGTAGACCAGCGAGGTCACCGCGTCGAGGTCGAGGTCGCCCTGCAGCCCCTGCAGGAGCAGCGACACCCACTCGCGCTCCTGGCTCGTCAGCGCCTCGATCGCGGGTCGGTCCGGTTCGGAGCGCACGGTGGTCCGGTCGGCGGGCGCCACGAACTCCTCGGTCCAGGCCATGGCCCGCGAGAGCCGGGGCTCGAGCTGGTCGACCGAGTCGTGCGGGTGGCCCATCGCGCCGACGATCCGGCTGATCTGGTCCGCCGACCCCGCGGTCACGTCGGCCACCGACGACAGCATCCGGAAGGGGACGACCACCTCGGGCGACGCGAGTCGCCCCGCGGTCCGGGTCTCGGACGCCCGCTCGTAGGCCAGCACCTGGACGTCGTGCTTCGCGGGGTCGGTCGCCTTCAGCCCCAGCGCATCCCACTCGTCGTACAGCCGGACGACCTCCGGCCCGAAGTCGATGTCGAAGGTCTGCTTGGGCTGCCGTCGGACGTAGAGCCAGCGCAGGATCCCGGGCTCGAGGACGCGCAGGGCGTCCTGCGCAGTGGGCGCACCCCCCGCCGACGACGACATCTTCTGGACGCCGGCGAACCCGACGAAGCCGTAGCCGAACCACGCCGGCCGCGGGTAGTCCCACACCGACTCGACCAGCTCGTGGCCGACCGTGAACGACGATCCCGGGGTCGCGTGGTCCATTCCGGCCGGCTCGAAGTCCACGTGTTCATGGGCCCAGCGCATCGGCCAGTCGGCCTTCCAGACCAGCTTGCCCTCGTCCTGGGTCGCGAGGTTGGTCCTGCCGTGGTAGTCGCAGACCGAGCAGGTGTAGGCCAGGTCGGTGGTGTCGTCGTCGTACGCCGTCACGGTCGTCGTGTCGCGCCCGCAGTCACGGCAGTAGGGCTTGAACGGGAAGTACCCGACGTCCGCCGCGCCCGCGCCGG
>JAICSC010000267.1 GCA_025937085.1 Nocardioides sp. | reverse complement strand
GAACACCGACCGGGTGAAGGCCGCCGAGACCCAGGGCACTCTGCGGGCGTTCGTCGATGCTGCGAACGTCGCGGCCAGCGGCAAGCCACCGACGTACTCCCTGACGACGCGGAGCGTCGAGGACACGTCACTGAAGCTCATCCAGTACATCACCCCTGGCCTGCTCGGCTGGGCGGTCGCGATGAGCGCGTCGTTCGGCGCGGCCGCGACCTTGAACGGCTGGCGTACGTCGAAGCTGCTCCGCCGGCTCCAGCTGGCCCCGGTCTCCACCGGGACCGTGGTAGGTGCCCGGATCGCCGTCACGGTGGCGATCGCCCTGGGTCAGCTGGCGATCTTCCTGCTGCTCGGCTCGGCGGCGTTCGGGCTGAAGCTCACCGGCGCCTGGCCGGCATCCATCCCGCTGCTCGTCGTCGGCACCCTGTGCTTCATGGCGGTCGGGCTGCTCGCGGGGGCCGTCGCCAAGAGCACCGAGGGAGCAGTGAACATGGCGAACTTCATCGTGCTCCCCATGTCGTTCCTGAGCGGGTCCTTCTTCCCCTTGGACGGAGCGCCGGGATGGCTCCAGGCGGTCGCGCACGTGCTTCCGCTGTGGTGGCTGAACACCGGGATGACCGACGTGATGGTGCGCGGCGAGGCCTGGACCGCCGCTCTGGTACCGATGGCGGTGCTCGCCGCGTTCGCCCTGGTCGTCAGCGGGCTCGCGGCGAAGGTGTTCCGCTGGGAGACCATCTGACGCCGAAGTGGGACCTCTCCGCCGCCCAAGTGGGACTTCTCCGCCGCCCAGGCGGGACTTCTCCGGGCCGGCAATTGATTCCCCCTGGGAACGGGAGATCTCCCACTTCGGCGGTCAGGCGGGTGACTCCGGCTCCGGGGCGGGGCCGGGGGAGAAGCGGTCGAGGAGGTCGTCGACGTGCCCGCGGGTGACCTCGCGGCTGGTCTCCCATCCGGTGACCACGCACACGAAGCGGTCGGAGTCGAGCAGGCGTACGTCCATCTCGGTCGCGGCACGCACGGTGGCGGTCCGCGGCACCTGGCGCAGGAGTGCGATCTCGCCGACCAGCTCGCCCGGCCCGACGGTCGCGATGGGGCGACCGTCACCGAGCACCTCGGCGTGTCCGTCCTGGATGATGAAGCAGCCGTCCGCGGGGTCGCCCTGCTGGTAGAGCGTCTCGCCGGCGGCGACGTGCCGGGGCCGGAGCCCCGCGGCGAGCTGCTCGAGCGCCGGCAGCGGGAGCGGGTCGAAGACCGTCACCCGGCGCAACAGGCTGAGATCGTCGTCGCGGGCCAGCATCCCGTCGTCGAGCCGACGCAGCGAGAACCAGACGATCAGCACCAGAGCGGGGCCGATGGCTCCGATCATCGCCAGTGACCCACGCAGGTTGGTCGACGAGGCCAGCCAGGCCGCGAACACCGACCCGAGGCCGACGGTCAGCCCGCCGACGCACTCGAGCAACCCGTAAACCCGCGCCAGCACCCGCTCGGGGGCGAGTCGGGCGATGAGCGTGAAGGCGCCCACGTCGACCAGGGCGTTGCCGACCCCGATCAACGCGAAGAGGGCGAGCGCGGCGGGCCGGCTGGGTGCGAGCGCGAGCAGCACGAGCGGCGCGCCCCAGGTGGCCACGCCGGCCCCGAACCACACCGCGAGATGCCGGTTGCCGACGTACATCGAGGCGAAGAGTGATCCGAGGATCGCACCGGCCCCGACCGCCGCGGTCAGGGTGCCGACACCGGGTTCACCCAGGTCGAGCAGGTCGACGGCCACCAGCACGCTGAACACAGACAACGCGCCACGGATCAGCGTCTGGGCACCGACCAGCAGGAACATCACACGGAGCTGCGGCGAGCGCAGCGTGACCTGCGCTCCACGGAGCAGCCCGGCCGCGACCGACCCGCGGCTGGCCGGGTGCTCGGGCTCCTCGACGGTCAGGCCGAGGGTGACCGCGGCTGACAGCCCGGAGATGACGGCGACCGCCAGGAACCCGGCCGACATGCTGTCGCCGGCCAGCAGCGCCGCCGCCACGGCCGGACCGACCAGGGTCGAGACGGAGTCGAGCAGTCCGCGTACGACGTTCGCCGAGGCGAGCTCGGACGGCGTACGGCACAGCAGGGGAAGCAGGGCGGAGTTCACGGGCCGGTAGAGCAGCGCCGCAGCCGTCGACAGGACGGCCAGGCCGTACACGGCGATCGCGGAGCCACCCCCTGCGACCATGAGGGTCATGGCCACCGCCGTCCCACAACGCGTGGTCGACACCAGCGTGAGCACCAGGTCGCGTCGCCACCGGTCTGCGAACGCGGCGGCGAACGGCGTCAGCACCGCGGACGGCAGCATCCGCACCAGCGTCACCAGGCCGACGGCCCCGGCGCCACCCTCGTTGAAGGCGTAGACGGAGAGCACCACCGTGAACGCCCACTCAGCGGTGCAGGCCCCTCCGAAGCCGAGTTGGAGTCGGCGTACCGCCGGGTTCCGGGCGCTGGCGGCGAAGGCCTGCCCGGCGATGCGCAGTCGCCGAGTCGCGCGCTCCCCCGTCACTCTCGCACCGTAACCCGGAGCGCGGGTCCCACGGAACATCTCGCCGAACTGCCTGTACCGGGATGCGGTCCCACCGATACTGGTCAGCGTGTGGGTGCGCGTCGCAGTCTGGGAGGTGCAGACCGGTGAGGTCTCGCAGCTCGGCGTCGGCGACACCATCGCACGGCTCGGCGTACGCGCGACGTTCTGGACGCTCGAGCCGAGCGACGAGGATGACGGGGTCTCGGAGCTCCCCGGCGCAGACCCGTCAGGAGACGACGCGCCGTACTACCGGGTCGTCGGCACGGTGTCCTGGACGTGCGAGCCGCACAGCCTGGTGGTGACGGTCGGCTCCTTCCAGCTGGTGGCCGAACCGATGGCGGTGGGGACCGCCGACCTCTACCGGCGGCACGAGCCCCCGCTCGAGCCGGTCCTGCCGTACGTCGGTCTGCCAGATGTCGGTGACCGCGTGGCTCTGGTCGCACGACTCACCTCGATGCTCGAGTACGAGTCCGATGCCTTCGGCTATCCCGACGTCGGTCGCGAATGGCTGGTGCGGAGGCTGCGGGTCGAGCACCGCGAGCTGGTTTCCTCGACGGCGTACCCGCGTGGCAGCGAACCGGGGCGGATCCTCCGTGTCGTGGAGATCCCCCGGATGCTGCGCTGGGCCGATGCGCCTCGGGACGGCCACGCCAGCTATCTCGTCGACGTCGTCCCGACCCCCTGACGTCGGAGCGAACACCGGTCTACAGTTCCGCCATGGGGGAGCGCCCCGCGATGTTTCTCGGGCTGCTCGCGGACCAACCGGAACTCATCGCCGAGGTCGGCGTCCTGCGCTGGCGTGCGGCCGGCTCGGTCGGAACCCCCGGGCCGTGGATCGAGTCGACCGCCCGTGACGCCGGCCGCGATCGTCTGCCGCTGACCTTGGTGGCGATGGATCTCGAGGGGCACGCGATCGGAGCGGTCACGCTGGGTCCCGAGGACGACAGGCTCGGCGACTCGTGCGCAGACCGCGCGCCGTGGGTGGTGCGGATGGTCGTGCGACCCGGCGAACGGATGTGCGGCGTCGGCCGTCTGATGATGAACGCCGTCGAGGATCTCGCGCGCGAGCACGGCCACGGTCGGCTGTGGGTCGCTGCGTCCGACGACCACGCCGACTTCTACCGACACTGTGGCTGGGGAGACGCGCCGGCTTCCGAGGACGACGGTGACGGCTCGCGGGTCCTCTCCAAGGGGCTCACCGTCGTCGCTTGAGTCGCACCGGGCGGGACCAGGAACGAGCGGGGCGTACGCCGGCTGGTCGGCATGGCTCGTCCAAGCCCGCGCGCTGGCGAGCCGTTTTCACAACCGTGGGCACGGGGTCACACTCACACGATGACCGATTCGGTGACCGTCATGCCGTTTGAATCACGGGACCGTAAGGCGGTGCTGGCGCTGGCTCCCCGGCTGTAGACCGGCGTCGCGGCGTGGCGTCCGAACGACGGCGTGCGGTCCGCCGTACGCGAGTGGTTCGCGCGGGGCCGTGGCCTCGAGCGAGTGGATAGTCTCGGAAAAAGTTCGAGGATCTTTTCGGAACGCCTTTCCCCGATGTTCTGTTGTTCGGATGTTCTCGCCATCGGTGGTTTCGAGACGGTCGCTGGGCGACCTCCTCAACCACCGGTGGGTCGAGCACCCCCGCCAGCGAGCCGGAGCCGAAGCCGATTCTTGACGAGCTCGACCGACGCGCGGGGACTCTCAGCTGGCCTTCTTCTTCGCGGCCTTCTTCGCGGTGGACTTCTTCGCCGACTTCTTGGCCGCGGTCTTCTTGGCGGGCTTCTCGTCCGCCGACTCCCCGCGCGCCGTCTTGGCGGCGTCCACCGATCGCTGCAGGGCGGCCAGCAGGTCCACGACCTCGCCGGACGACTTGGTGGACACCGGAGTGCGCTTGACCTCGCCGCCCTCGATCTTGTTCTTGACCAGCTCCTCGACGGCCTCGGCGTAGTCGTCCTCGAACTCGCTCGCGTCGAAGTCGCCCGCCAGGGTCTCGACCAGCATGTTGGCCATCTTCACCTCGGCGTCCTTGACCTCGCCGGTCTCGACCGAGAAGTCGGGGGTGCGGATCTCGTCGGGCCACATCATCGTCTGCATCACGATCACGTCGTCCTTGACCCGCAGCACGCCTACGGTGGTGCGCTGCCGCAGCGCCACGGTGACGACCGCCATCCGGTCGGCGTCCAACAGGGCCTGACGGAGCAGCGCGTACGGCTTGGCGCCGGTCTTCTCGGGCTCGAGGTAGTAGCTCTTCTCGAAGAGCAGCGGGTCGATCTGGTCGCTGGGCACGAACTTCTCGACCGCGATCTCCCGCGACGAGGTGCTCGGCAGGGCGGCCATGTCGTCGTCGGTGAGGATGACCATCTCGCCGTCCTCGGTCTCGTAGCCCTTGGCGATGTCGGCGTACTCGACCTCCTCGCCGTCGATCGAGCACACCCGCTGGTACTTGATCCGGCCGCCGTCCTTGGCGTGCACCTGACGGAACGACACGTCGTGGGACTCCGTGGCGGCGTACAGCTTGACCGGCACGCTGACGAGCCCGAACGACACCGCACCCTTCCAGATCGCACGCATCTCATACCTCCGTGAGCTCGTCGCTTTGCTCCAGTATCGGGGAGGTACGCCGCGAACGCACGCG
>JAICSC010000007.1 GCA_025937085.1 Nocardioides sp. | reverse complement strand
GGTCGGCGAACTGCGTGAGGTGGACCAGCCTCAGCAGCTCGTCGACCCGTGCCCGCACCTCGTCCTTCGACCTCCTCCGGATCTCCAGGCCGAACGCGACGTTCTTGGCCACGCTCATGTGCTTGAACACCGCGTAGTGCTGGAAGACGAAGCCGACGTTGCGCTTCTGCGGCGCCAGCCGGGTCGCGTCGACGCCCTCGATGGTCACCGTGCCGGTGTCGGCCTTCTCCAGCCCGGCGATGATCCGCAGGAGCGTCGACTTCCCGCCGCCGGACGGGCCCAGCAGGGCGGTCAGCTGGCCGGTCGGCAAGGACACGTTGACGTCCTCGAGTGCGACGAAGTCGCCGAAGCGCTTGTTGACGTCACGGATCTCGATACTCATGAGTGGGGCTCCTTGGGGCGCAGCAGGGAGACGACGAGAATGCACAGGACGCTGATCAGGACGAGGACGAACGAGACGGCGTACGCCTCGTTCTGGGCGAAGTTGTTGTACTTCTGCTCGACCACCAACGGCGCGGTCTGCGTCTGACCGGTGAGGTTGCCCGAGACGATCTTGAGGGCGCCGAACTCGCCCAGGGAGCGAGCCAACGAGAGGACGACGCCGTACACGACGGCCCACTTGATGGCCGGCAGGGTGATCCGGCGCAGCACCTGGACGGCGTTGGCGCCGAGGCTGCGAGCGGCCTGCTCCTGGTCGTCGCCCACCTCCTCGAGCACCGGCACCACCTCGCGTACGACGAGTGGCAGAGCGACGAAGCAGGTCGCCATGATCATGCCCGGGCTGTTGAAGATCACGATCAGCCCGTGGGCCTCTAGGGTCGGGCCGAACCAGCCGTACCGGCCGCTGTAGACCAGCATCAACGCCAGACCGATGACCACGGGCGACATCGACATCGGCAGGTCGATGAACGCCGAGAGCAGTCGCTTGCCCGGGAACTCGTAGCGGACCAGCAGCAGGGCGACCCCGACACCGAAGACGGTGTTGATCAGGACCGCCCAGGCCGAGATCTCCACCGTGACCAGCAGGGCGTGCGTCACGTCGGGGTCGGAGAAGGTCTGGCTGAAGCTCGACCAACCGTCGGCGAAGGTGTGCTGTCCAAGCGTGATCACCGGCCACCCGACCAGGAAGAACACGTAGCCGAGCGCAAGGAGGCGGATCGCCCACTTGGCGGGGGCGGACAGCTCAACCACGGCGGGCCACCCGTCGTTGGAGTACGTCGAGCGCCACGATCACCGCGAGTGCGACGCCGAGCATGATCGTCGCCAAGGCAGCCGCCGAGGTGCGGTCCCCGCCCTCGATGAAGCTCAGCACCCGGACCGAGACGGCCTCGGTCTTGAAGGGAAGCGAGCCGCTGAGCAGGACCAGGGAGCCGTACTCCGAGATCGCCCGAGCGAACGAGAGAGCGGCGCCGGCCGCGATGGCGGGGACGATGGCCGGCAGCACGATCCGGCGCAGGATCGTGGGTCGGTTCGCACCGAGGGACGCGGCCGCCTCCTCGACGTCCGCCTCGAGCTCGGCCAGCACGGGCTGGACCGTGCGCACGATGAACGGCAGCGTGACGAACGCCAGCGCGAGCGTGACCGCCGTTCGCGTGTTGGAGACGTTGATGCCCAGTGGGCTGCTGGGTCCGTACAGACCCAGCAGCACGAGCCCGGCCACGATCGTCGGCATCGCGAAGGGGATGTCGATGACCAGGTCGAGCAGGCGCTTGCCCCAGAACCGGTCACGGACCAGCACCCAGGCGATCATCGTGCCCATCACCACGTTGACCCCGGTGACGAGGAGCGACTGCCCGACGGTCAGCTTGATCGCTGCCCAGGACTGCGGGTTCGTGAGCGTGTCGACGTACCCGTGCCACCCCTCGTCACCGGCCGTCGCCACGATGGCGGCCAACGGAATCAGGACGAGGAGGCTGAACCACACCATCGCGATCCCGAGCCCGAGGGTCGAGCCGGCGGTGAGGGTCGACCGGACACCCGGGCGGCCGCGCCCGACCGCCCGGGTGTCCTGACCGAGGACGGCAGTTGTCATCAGGTGTCAGCTGCCGATGTCGAGACCCGAGATGATCTTGGTGATGATCCCGGTCCTGTCGTCGAAGTACTTGGGGTCGGCCTGCGACCAGCCGCCGAAGTCCTTGTCGAGGGTGTAGAGCCTCTTGACCTCGGGGTAGGGGTCGCTCGGAGTCTCGACACCGGGGACGTCGGTCTTGACTCCGGGGACGACGGGTCGGAAACCGGCCTTCGCGTACAGGGTCTGCCCCTCCAAGCTGTGCTGGAAGTCCAGGAAGTCCTGCGCCTTCGATGACGCGTCGGTGGTGACCGCCGCCGGGTTCTGGATCAGCAGGGTGTCGTCCGGGATCACGTAGTCGACGTCCTCACCGGCGGCCCGAGCCTCGATCGAGTCGTTCTCGTAGGCCAGAAGCACGTCACCGTTGCCGGCCAGGAACGACGCCAGCGCGTCGGCGCCACTGCCGGGCATCGCGATGGTGTTGTCCAGGAGCTTGGTCACGAAGTCCTTGGCCTTGCTCTCGTTGCCATCCGGGGCGTTTGCGGCATGGGCCCACGCGGCGAGGATGTTCCACTTCGCGGAGCCGGAGGACTCGGGGTTGGGCGTGATCACCTTGACGCCCGGCTTGGTCAGGTCGTCCCAGCTCTTGATGTCCAGCGGGTTGCCCTTGCGCACCAGGAAGACCACCACCGAGTCGGTCAGGATGCCGTGGGTCGAGTTCTGGTTCCAGCTCTTGTCCACGTCTCCGGAGTCGACCAGCTTGGTCATGTCCGGCTCGAGCGACAGGTGGACCTCGTCGGCATGAAGACCCCCGATGACGGCCCGCGCCTGGTCTCCGGAGGCGCCGTACGACGTGGTGAAGCGGACGCCCTTGCCGGCGTCGGTCTTCTGGAAGGCCGAGATGATCGGTTCGTTGGCCGACTTCAGTACCGAGAAGCCCACGACGCTGAGCTGGTCCTGGTCGGCGGTGGCGCCGTTGGAGGCAGCGCATCCGGACAGGGCGGCCGGAACGGCGACGGCCGCGGCGACGAGCGCTGCGAGCCTGATCCGTCGGGTCATGTCTGTGTCTCTCTCTCCGTCTCGCTTTCCAACGTAAGTCACGTTGTTTGATGGACATTAGCATGTAGCGGACCATGGCGCGAGGGTGGGGCGATCGTCATGGCGTGTCAGGCCGTACCACGCACGGTCGGCGTCCGCCCGAGCGGGTGGGCAGACTCACTGTCCGAATCGGGTGGATCAGTTCGGCTCACAACAGATGCCGGACTATCGTGGGGAGTTGCGCCGAGCACCGGAATCCCGTTCGACCGGAGCGGCAAGACACGCCCTGCCAGAAGGACGTGCACGTAGGTTGTCCAAGCAGGTCAAGCGGCTCGACCGCGTGATCATCCGGTTCGCTGGCGACTCGGGCGACGGGATGCAGCTGACGGGCGACCGGTTCACCCAGGAGTCGGCGGCGTTCGGCAACGACCTTTCGACGTTGCCCAACTTCCCCGCGGAGATCCGTGCCCCACAGGGCACCCTGCCCGGCGTCTCGTCGTTCCAGGTCCACTTCGCCGACCACGACATCCTGACCCCGGGCGACGCGCCCGACGTGCTGGTGGCGATGAACCCGGCCGCGCTGCGCGCCAACCTCGGCGACCTGCCCAAGGGTGCCGCGATCGTGGTCGACACCCACGACTTCACCGCGCGCAACCTGACCAAGGCCGGGTACGCCGCCAACCCCCTCGAGGACGACAGCCTCTCGGAGTACGCCGTCCACCCGCTCGACCTGACCGGGATGACCGTCGAGGCCGTCAAGGAGTTCGGGCTGTCCCGCAAGGACGCCGCCAGGGCCAAGAACATGTTCGCTCTCGGCCTGCTGTCGTGGCTCTACGGCCGGCCCATCGAGTCGACGATCGCGTTCCTGCAGAAGCGCTTCGCGAAGGTGCCCGACATCCGCGACGCCAACCTCGCGGCGTACCGGGCCGGCTGGAATTTCGGGGAGACCACCGAGACCTTCGTGGTCTCCTACGAGATCAAGCCGGCACCCATGCCGGTCGGCACCTACCGCAACATCACCGGCAACCTCGCCCTGGCCTACGGCCTGATCGCCGGCGGGGTGCAGTCGGGACTGAAGCTCTTCCTCGGGTCGTACCCGATCACACCCGCCTCCGACATCCTGCACGAGCTCAGCAAGCACAAGGCGTTCGGCGTCACGACGTTCCAGGCCGAGGACGAGATCGCCGGCATCGGCGCGGCCATCGGCGCGTCGTTCTCCGGCAGCCTCGGGGTGACCACGACGTCCGGTCCGGGCATCGCCTTGAAGTCGGAGTCGATCGGACTCGCGGTGATGACCGAGCTGCCGCTGCTGGTCGTCGACGTGCAGCGTGGCGGTCCGTCCACCGGGCTGCCGACCAAGACCGAGCAGGCCGACCTCCTGCAGGCGATGTTCGGCCGCAACGGCGAGGCACCAGTGCCCATCGTGGCACCCCGCTCCCCCGGCGACTGCTTCGAGACCGCGTTGGAGGCGGTGCGCATCGCGGTCACCTACCGCACCCCGGTGATGCTCCTCTCCGACGGCTACCTGGCCAACGGCTCGGAGCCGTGGCGCATCCCGGAGCTCTCCGAGCTGCCCGAGATCGACCCCGGGTTCGCGACCGAGCCGAACCACGTCGTCTCCCTTCGAGACGGCTCGTCCCTCGCCTCCTCAGGACAGGTGTCGCCGTCGACCAACGGGGCGTCTGCTGACGAGAAGCGGGAGTTCTGGCCCTACCTGCGCGACGAACAGACCCTCGCCCGGCCGTGGGCGGTCCCCGGGACCCCCGGGCTCGAGCACCGCATCGGAGGGCTCGAGAAGGGCGATGGGCACGGCAACATCTCCTACGACCCGGCCAACCACGACTTCATGGTCCGTACGAGGGCGGCGAAGGTGGAGCGGATCGCGGAGTCCCTGCCGCCGCTCGAGGTCGACGATCCCGAGGGTCTCGCCAAGGTGCTGGTGCTCGGCTGGGGCTCGACGTACGGCCCTATCGGAGCCGGCGTACGCCGGGTGCGCAAGGCCGGCTATCACGTCGCGCAGGTGCACCTGCGCCACCTCAACCCGTTCCCCCGCGACCTCGGCGACATCCTCGAGCGCTACGACAAGGTGCTGATCCCCGAGATGAACCTGGGTCAGCTCGCGATGCTGATCCGTGCGCGCTACCTGGTCGACGCCGTGGGCTACAACCACGTGCGTGGGCTTCCGTTGAAGGCCATGGAGCTCGCCGAGGCGATCGGCAACCTGGTCGCCGACGCCGAGGGGATCGAGGTCGACCTGAGTGACCCGGTCGACGCCACCACCTCGGGCACGGCGGGCGCATCAGGGACATCGGGCACCTCGAGCACCGCAGGAGACCAGCGATGACCACCGATCTGCCCCAGCCCGTCGCACGTAGCGGCATCGAGCTCGTACCGACGCTCACCGACGAAGCCGCGCCCCTCACCGGGAAGGACTTCACCAGCGACCAGGAGGTCCGCTGGTGCCCGGGCTGCGGCGACTACGCCGTGCTGAAGGCCGTGCAGGGCTTCCTGCCCGACCTCGGCCTGCGCCGCGAGAACATCGTGTTCGTGTCCGGCATCGGCTGCTCGGCCCGGTTCCCGTACTACCTCGAGACCTACGGCATGCACTCGATCCACGGACGCGCCCCGTCGATCGCCACGGGCATCGCGACCTCGCGTGAGGACCTCTCGGTGTGGGTCGTCACCGGTGACGGCGATGCGCTGTCGATCGGGGGGAACCACCTGATCCATGCGCTCCGCCGCAACGTCAACATGACGATCCTGCTGTTCAACAACCGGATCTACGGACTGACCAAGGGGCAGTACTCCCCCACCTCCGAAGAGGGCAAGATCACCAAGTCGACCCCGATGGGGTCGCTCGACCACCCGTTCAACCCGGTGTCCCTCGCGCTCGGCGCCGAGGCGACGTTCGTGGCCCGCACCATCGACTCGGACCGCAAGCACCTCACCGCCGTCCTGACGGCCGCCGCCGAGCACCGCGGCACGTCGCTGGTCGAGATCTACCAGAACTGCCCCATCTTCAACGACGGTGCGTTCGACGCGGTGAAGTCGCCGGTCACGCGTGACGAGGCGATCATCCCGCTGGTCCACGGCGAGCCGATCCGCTTCGGCGCCCCCGGAGCCGACGGCAGCGGCTCACGGGGCCTGATCCGCGACCCGGCGACCGGAGGCGTGAAGATCGTCGAGGTCGGAGACGCCCCCGACCAGGTGTCCGCCGACGACGTTCTCGTCCACGACGCCCACAGCCCCGACGCCACCACGGCGTTCGCGATCTCCCGGCTGACCGATGCCGGCCGGCTGCACCAGGCGCCGATCGGGATCTTCCGCCAGGTCTCACGCCCGACGTACGACGACCTCGCGCGCGCCCAGATCACCGAGGCCGCCGCCGGGGTCACGGGTTCGAGGTCGGAGCGCCTCGCCGGCCTGATCGGGGCCGGCGACACCTGGACCGTCGCCTGAGCCTGGGCGTTCCGGGTCGGCGGAGCCGGCAGGAACGGCCGGAGCGAACGCCGCAGCGAGCCTGCTCACAAGGCAGCCAGGCGGTGGGCTCCGTCTCACGGCACACCCTTGGACGTCGGACAGGAACATCGAGTTCCTATCCTTGAGCCGTGTCCGAGTCGCGCCGAGGCTTCCTCCTGGGAGTCGCGGCGTACGTCCTCTGGGGCGCCTTCCCTCTCTATTGGCCGCTGCTCGAGCCCGCGGGTGCGATCGAGATCCTCGCCCATCGGATCGTCTGGTCACTGGTCACGATGGGAGTGCTGATGCTGGCGCTCGGGCGCACCGTGAGCTTCCGCCGGACGATCGCTGACCGTCGGGTCGCCCGACTGCTTGCGCTCGCCGCGTGCGTGATCACGGTGAACTGGGCGACGTACATCTGGGGTGTGAACAACGGCCACGTCGTCGAGACGTCGCTCGGCTACTTCATCAACCCGCTCGTGACCGTGCTGATGGGCGTCTTCATCCTCGGCGAGCAACTGCGTCCGTGGCAGTGGGCAGCCATGTCGGTGGCAGCACTCGCGGTGGCGGTCCTGACGGTGGACTACGGTCGTCTGCCCTGGGTGGCGCTCGTCCTGGCCTTCTCCTTCGGCACGTACGGGTTGTGCAAGAAGCAGGCCGGCGCTCCCGCGATCGAGAGCCTGACCTTCGAGACGATGGTCATCGGGCCGATCGCGTGCGCGTACGTCGTGTGGCTCACCGTCCGGGGCGACTCGAACTTCACCACCCATGGAGCCGGTCACCTGCTGCTGTTCCTCAGCACCGGCGTGATCACCGCGGTGCCGCTGATCTGCTTCGGCGGCGCTGCCATCCGAGTTTCGATGGTGACGCTCGGACTGCTGCAGTACCTCGCACCCATCCTGCAGTTCGCCCTCGGGGTCGTCTACTTCCACGAGGACATGCCGGCCGGCCGCTGGGCGGGGTTCGCTCTGGTCTGGGTGGCGCTTGCGATGTTCACCCTCGACTCGCTGCGCCACCGCCGCCGTACCCTCCGGCAGAGCGTCGAGGTCGCGACGGTCTGACCTCGCCTGCCGGCTGGCCGGGCCTGGCCTGCTGGCCGGACCGCGGCGTCCAGCGACACCTTCGAGCGGGGAGGTTCAGGTGGTGCGGGTGGCGACGAGGTCGGCGAAGTTCTCCAGCGCCTCTCGAACCGGGCCGACGGGGAGCGCGGTGAGGAGACCCTTCGCCTCCTGGGCGCGGGCGACGACGTAGGCCCGGGCCCGGTCCATCGCCGGGTGCGCTCGGAGCAGTCGCAGCGCCTCGGCGTGGAGGCCGTCGTCACTGAGGTCCGAGTCGAGAAGCTGGAGCAGCCGGCCGTCCTCCGGGCGGAGCGAGGCCTGGGCCATCAGCACCGGCAGCGTGGGCACGCCCTCGCGGAGGTCGGTCCCCGGCGTCTTCCCGGACTCCCCCGAGTCGGAGACCACGTCGAGGATGTCGTCGGAGAGCTGGAACGCCGTGCCGACGATGTCGCCGTACGCCGTCAGCGCCTCCTCGACCTGTGTGGTGGCGCCACCGAAACGCGCGCCGTACCTCGCGGAGGTGGCGATCAACGAGCCGGTCTTGCCGGCGATCACGTCCAGGTAGTGCTCGAGAGGGTCGTCGTCGGCACCGGGCTTCACGGTCTCCTGGATCTGACCTTCGACGAGTCGGGTGAATGTGCGCGCCTGGATGCGGACGGCGTCGGCGCCGAGCTCCGCGGTGAGCTCCGACGACTTCGAGAACAAGAAGTCGCCGGTCAGGATCGCGACGTGGTTGTCCCACCGGGCGTTGGCCGACTCGGCCCCGCGACGCAGGGCCGCCTCGTCCATCACGTCGTCGTGGTAGAGCGAGGCCAGATGGGTCAGCTCGACCACACAGGCCGCGGTGATCACGTCGTCCGAGTCGGGGTGGGTGCCGGCCTCGGCGGCGAGCAGCACCAGCAACGGCCGGAACCGCTTCCCGCCGGCCTCCATCAGGTGGCTGGCGGCGTCGGTGACGAACGGGGCACGGCTCTGCACGTGCCCCGCGAGCGTCCGTTCGACGACCTGCATCCGGTCGGCAAGACGGCGTGCCAGAACGCGGTCGGTCACCGGCATCGCCAGGCCGACGTCGCCCGGACGAGCCGTGGCAGGGGTCACCTGATGAATTCTCCCGCAGTCCGGGCCAGATCGAGAACCGGGCCGGGCAGAATGCCGAGCGCGACGGTCGCCGCGGCCGTGACACCGACCGTGGTCGCCGTCAGCACCGAGGGGTGCGCGACGTACGCGCTGTCGGACTCGGGCTCGTGGAAGTACATGACCACGATGACCCGGACGTAGAAGAACGCCGCGGCCGCACTGGCCAGCACGGCGACGATGACGACCGGCCAAGCCCCGGCTGCGAGCGCGACCTCGAAGACCGCCCACTTGCCGGTGAAGCCGGAGGTCAGCGGGATCCCGGCCATGCCGAGCAGGAACAGCGCGAACACCCCGGCGACGACCGGCGAGTGCTTGCCGAGCCCGGCCCAGCGCAGGATCGTCGACTGCTCGCCGGCGGAGTCACGGACCAGCGCGGTCACGGCGAACGCACCGAGCGTGGTGAGACCGTAGGTGACCAGGTAGAACATGACCGCCTGCAGCGAGGTGATCTGCCCGGGATGGATCTCGTCGCTGCCTTGCAGTCCGAGGACACCGGTCAACAGGAAGCCGGTGTGGGCCACCGAGGAGTAGGCCAGCATCCGCTTCATGTCACTCTGCACCAGCGCGAGCACAGTGCCCACGACCATGGTGAGGATCGCGATCACCCACAGCATCGGCTGCCAGGTCCAGCGAGCGCTGCCGAACGCGACGTAGAACAGCCGCAGCATCGCCCCGAACGCCGCCGCCTTGGTCGCCGCGGCCATGAACGCGGTCACCGCCGTGGGGGCGCCCTGGTAGACGTCCGGCATCCAGGCCTGGAACGGCGCGGCGCCGACCTTGAACAGCAGGCCGACGGTCAGCATCCCCATGCCGATCACCAGCAGCGTCTGGTTGCCGGCGTTGTTCGAGACCGCCTCGTTGATGGCACCGAAGTCCATCGAGCCGGCGTACCCGTAGATCAGGGCGACGCCGTAGAGGAAGAAGCCGGAGGAGAAGGCGCCCAGCAGGAAGTACTTCATCGCGGCTTCCTGGCTGAGCAGCCGGCGTCGACGAGCGAGCCCGCTCAGCAGGTAGAGCGGCAGCGAGAGCACCTCGAGCGCCACGAACATGGTCAGCAGGTCGCCCGACGCCGGGAACAGCATCATCCCGCCGACCGCGAACAGCAGGAGCGGGTAGACCTCGGTGTGGTCGAGCGCCTGGGTCCGGCGCTCCGACTCGGTGCCGGGCAGCGCAGCGGCCTGGCCGGCGAACGCCGACACCCCGCCCTCGACGTGCCGCTCCGCGAAGAGCAGCACGCCGCCGAGGCCGAAGACCAGGACCAGGCCCCACATGAACATCGTCGGGCCGTCGAGTGCGACCGTGCCCTCGGACCCGAAGAGCCCGCGTGCCGCTCCGCCGCCGAGCTCGGGGAGACCGTTTGCGACGAAGCCGACCCCCACCAGGGCCACGACCATCGCGCCGAGGGTGAGGCCGAACTGGGCAACGTAGCGCCACTGCCGGGGCAGGAACGCCTCGACCAGGACGCCGACGCAGGCCGCCCCGAAGATCACGAGGATCGGCCAGAGCGAGCCGTACGCGATGTGGGGCGTGACGAACGAGTCGTTCGTGGCGAGCGCGATCACTGCTGTCCTCCCTGCGTGCTCCCGGGTTGGGCGGGAGCGATGGCCACGGTCGGGGCCGGGTCGTGCACGCCGACGTGCTGCAGCGTGTCGTCGACGAACGGGTTGATCACCTTCAGCAGGGGCATCGGGAAGAAGCCGAACACGATCAGACCCACGAAGAGCGGCGCCAGCGTGCCCACCTCACGCCGGTCGAGGTCGCGGGTCTCCGCCGCACGGCCCCCGATCAGCTCGGGGCCGGTCATCGTGCGCTGGTACATCCACAGCAGATACCAAGCCGTGGTGACGATGACCGTCACCACGATCGCGCCGACCCACCACTGGTGCTGGAACGCCGCGATGATCACCAGGATCTCCGAGACGAACGGCGAGAGGCCGGGCAGGCTGAGCGCGGCCAGGCAGAAGACCAGGAAGAGCCCGCCCAGCACTGGAGCGACCTTCTCGACGCCACCCATCGCCCGGATCGATGCCGTGCCCCGACGCTTGATGAGGAAGCCCGCCACCAGGAACAGCGCCGCGGTCGAGAGCCCGTGGTTGACCATGTAGAGGACCGCGCCGGAGCCGCCCTGCGAGGTCAGCAGGAAGATGCCGAGCACGATGAGTCCGAAGTGGCTGACCGACATGAAGCCGAACAGCCGAAGGATGTCGTCCTGGCCCAGCGCCACCAATGAGCCGTACACGATGGAGATCACGGCCAGCGTGATCACCACCGGCGTCGCCCACTGCGACCCGTCGGGAAGCAGCCCGAGGCAGAAGCGGAGCATCCCGTAGGCGCCGATCTTGTCCAGGATGCAGACCAGCAGCACGCTCGTGCCCGTGGTCGCCTGCTCGGTGGTGTCGGGGAGCCAGGTGTGCACCGGGAAGAGCGGCGCCTTGATCGCGAACGCGACGAAGAAGCCGATGAACAGCCACTTCTGCGTGCCGGGATCGATGGTGATCCCCTGCAGGTCGGTGAAGAGGTACGACGGGGTGCCGCGGCCGGCGGACACGACGTACAGCCCGATGACCGAAGCGAGCATCACCAGACCACCCGCGAGCTGGTAGATCAGGAACTTCACGGCAGCCTTGCGGCGCAGGTTGCCGCCGAAGCCGCCGACCAGGAAGTACGCCGGGATCAGGGTCGCCTCGAACGCCACGTAGAAGAGGAAGACGTCGGTGGCGGAGAACACCGCGATCGACAGCGCCTCCAGGGCCAGAGCCCAGGCGAAGAACGCCTTGGTGTGCCGCGTCGTGGACGCCTCGTCATCCAGCTTGAGGGTCGCACCCGGGTCGGCGTCGTACCAGCTCGCCCCTATCACGATCGGGACCAGCACGGTGGTCAGCAGCACCATCAGCAGGCCGAGCCCGTCGACGCCGAGCGCGTAGTGGGCTCCGAACGCCTTGATCCAGGTGTGGTCCTCGGTGAACTGGAAGCCGCCGTCCAGCTCGTACCCGAACGACATGACCACGGACAGGGCCAGGGTCAGGACCGAGGTCCCGAGCGCGACCTGCTTGGGCAGCTCGAGCCGGTGCCCCGCTGGAAGGGCCGCGGTTGCCACGGCACCCAGCAAGGGAATGACGATGAGGATCGTCAGCCAGGGGAAGTCGTTCATTTGAGGTTCACCGCCAGGAGGGCCACGACGACGAGCACGGCGCCGGCGAGCAGGGACAGGGCGTAGGAGCGGACGAAACCGGTCTGCACCATCCTCAGGACGGAGCCGGAGCCGCCGACCCCCAGCGCGGTGCCTTCGACGACGCCGTCGACGCCGTGCCGGTCGAACAGGGTGAGTCCGCCGACCAGCCGGCCACCCGGCCGGACCACCAGCCCGTCGTTGATCTCGTTCCCGTACAGCTCGGACCGAGCGGCCCTGGTCACGAAGGACACGTTCTGCGGCGCCTCGCGCGGCACCTCCTGCCGCTGGAAGAGGTACCAGGCCAGGGCGACGCCGACCGCGACGATGACCACCACGATCACCGAGTTCACGACCGCCGGAAGCGCCGGGTTCTCCTCCAGCGGGTGGCCGGTGACGGGCTCGAGGAAGTCGGCGATCCAGTTGCCGATCAGCATCACGCCGCCGAGCACGGAGAGCGCCGCCAGCACGATCAGCGGAACCGTCATCACCCGCGGCGACTCGTGCGGGTGTACGCCGTCCGCCCAGCGTTTCTGCGAGAAGAACGTCATCAGCATCAGCCGCGTCATGTAGAAGCCGGTGATGCCGGCGCCGATCATCGCGAGCACCCCGACCAGCCAGTTCTGGGTCAGCGCGACCTCGATGATCTTGTCCTTGGACCAGAAGCCCGAGAAGCCCGGGAACCCGATGATCGCGAGGTAGCCCATTGCGAACGTCAGGAACGTGACCGGCATCGCCCGGCTGAGAGCGCCGTAGTGGCGCATGTCGACGTCGTCGTCCATGCCGTGCATGACCGAGCCCGCACCGAGGAACATGTTGGCCTTGAAGAAGCCGTGCGTCAGCAGGTGGAAGATCGCGAACGGGTAGCCGGCGACCCCGAGGCCGGCGCCGAGCATCATGTAGCCGATCTGGCTCATCGTGGAGCCGGCGAGCACCTTCTTGATGTCGTCCTTCCCGCACCCGATGACCGCGCCCCAGAGCAGCGTGACCGTCGCGACGACGACCACGGCCGTGCGCGCATGGGGGGCGTAGTCGAAGACGAAGTTGGACCGGACGACGAGGTACACGCCGGCAGTGACCATGGTCGCCGCATGGATCAGGGCCGACACGGGGGTCGGGCCCTCCATCGCGTCGAGCAACCAGGACTGCAGCGGCACCTGCGCGGACTTTCCGCAGGCGGCGAGAAGCAGGAGCAGACCGAGCGCGGTCATCGTGCCCTCGGATGCCTTGCCGGCGTTCGCGGAGATCGTGGTGAAGTCGGTGGTCCCGAACGTCGCGAAGAACAGCGCGACAGCCAGCGAGAGCCCGATGTCACCGACCCGGTTCAGGATGAACGCCTTCTTGGCCGCGGCGGCCGCCGAGTGCTTGTACTGCCAGAAGCCGATCAGCAGGTACGACGCGAGGCCGACGCCCTCCCACCCCAGGAACACCCCGAGGTAGTTGGCCGACATCACCAGCGTCAGCATCGCCGCGATGAACAGGTTCAGGTACCCGAAGAAGCGCCGCCGGCGTTCGTCGTGCTCCATGTAGCCGATCGAGTAGATGTGGATCAGCGAGCCGACACCGGTGATCAGGAGCATGAACAGGGCCGACAGCGGGTCGTAGAGGAGGTCGGCGCCGACCTTGAGCCCGCCGGCCTGGAACCAGGTGTAGAGGTGCTGGCTCACCTGGCGGTCGTCGCTGCTGCGACCCAGCAGGGCGAAGAACATCACCAGGCTCAGCACGAACGACAGCACCGGCAGGGCGGCCCCGAGCAGATGTCCCTGCTTGTCCAGTCGACCCTTGGCGAGCGGTGCCCCGACCAGCAGGATCGCCGCACCCAGCAGGGGCAGCACGATCACCAGCCAGAGCAGGGAGAACGCCCCGTCGGCCGATCCCGGGTCCACGAGCGGTGCGGCACCCTCGGCGAGAACGAACATCGCGTGAGTCTCCTGTTATCTGCTCTGTGACTGTGCTCTTGGACCGCCGGCCGCCCGCTCAGTACTTGAGCAGGCTGGCGTCGTCGACCGAGGCCGAGCGGCGGGTGCGGAAGATCGTCATGATGATCGCCAGTCCGACCACGACCTCGGCCGCGGCGACCACCATCACGAAGAAGGCGGTGACCTGACCGTCGAGGTCGCCGTGCTGCTTGGCGAAGGCCACGAGCGCCAGGTTGGAGGCGTTCAGCATCAGCTCGATGCACATGAACACGACGATGGCGTTGCGGCGCGTGAGCACGCCGACACTGCCGATCGTGAACAGGATCGCCGAGAGTAGGACATAAGGAGTCATGTCGCGGGTGTCTCCTCCTCCGTGGTGGCCGGGGCCGACGCGTCGCGACCGGCGTGCGGGGCCCGGCCGAGCTGCTTCTCGATGCCGGCGATGTCGCCGGCCATCGCCGGAGCGGATCGGACGGTGCCGCGAGCCGCCAGCACCCGCGACACCGACGCCTCGGACGCCGTGCCGTCGGGCAGCAGGGCCGGGGTGTCCACCGCGTTGTGCCGCGCGAACACTCCGGGCGTGGGCAGGGGGCCGGGGTGCTTCCCCGACACCGCGTAGTCCTGCATGCGTCGGGCGGCCAGACTCGCCTGGGTGGCCTTCGGCTCCATCCGCTCTCGATGGGCCAGCACCATCGCTCCGACCGCGGCCGTGATCAGCAGGGCGCTGGTCACCTCGAACGCGAACACGTACTTGCTGAACAGCAGGTCCGCCAGGGCCGGGATGTTGCCCGGTGCGTTGGCGTCGTCGAGCCCGACCACCGCGCCCAGGCTCATCTGGGCCAGTCCGACGACCAGCACCACACCGAGGACGAGGCCGCCCAGGATCGCCATGAACCGTTGACCCTTGATGGTCTCGACCACCGAGTCGGCGGCGTCGACGCCGACCAGCATCAGTACGAACAGGAACAGCATCAGGATCGCGCCCATGTAGACCGCGATCTGGACCAGCGCCAGGAAGGGCGCGTCGAGGGACAGGTAGAGGCACGCCAGCCCGATCATCACGATCGCGAGCAGCAGCGCCGCATGCACCGCCTTGCGCACGAACAGGATGCCGAGCGCGGCGAGCACCATGATCGGGGCGAGGACCCAGAACGTGTTCACGAGGTCGCCTCCTGACTGTCCGGCGCGCTCGAGGGCGACTTGAACGTGCCGCGGTAGTAGTCACCCTCGTCGTCGCCGAGACGCATCGGATGGGGAGGCTGCTCCATGCCGGGCAGCAGCGGTGCCAGCAGGTCCTGCCTCTCGTAGATGAGGTCGGCGCGGTTGTCGTCGGCCAGCTCGTACTCGTTGGTCATGGTCAGCGCGCGGGTGGGGCAGGCCTCGATGCACAGCCCACACAGGATGCAGCGCAGGTAGTTGATCTGGTAGACGCGGCCGTACCGCTCTCCGGGGCTGAAGCGCTCCGCGTCGGTGTTCTCGGCGCCCTCGACGTAGATCGCGTCGGCCGGGCACGCCCACGCGCAGAGCTCGCAGCCGATGCACTTCTCGAGTCCGTCCGGCCAGCGGTTGAGCTGGTGCCGGCCGTGGAAGCGGGGCGCGGTCGGTTCCTTCTGGAACGGGTACTGCTCGGTGACGACCTTCTTGAACATCGTCCGGAAGGTCACCCCGAACCCGGCCACCGGGTCCCAGAGCTGCTCCTTGAGGGTCTTGCCCTCCTGCTCGGGGCTCATGGGTGGGGATCCTCCTCAGCCTCTCGAGATGTCGGATCTGGGGCAGTGCTGTCGACGGGCCCGTCAGCGGGGTCCTCGGCGACGGCGGTGACCGTGCGTCCCTGCGCGAACGTCAGGACGGCAGCCGGCCCCCGCACCGCACCGCCGGCGGGCATCGCCGGAACCGGGAACCCACCGGCGTACCCCTGCGGCACGCGCTCGGGCTCCTCCCCGGACGGCTCGGCCTGCTGCTCGCCGAAGAAGAAGACACCGAGGAACAGGACCACCGCCACCCCGAGGCCGATCAGGAGGTACTTGCGGTCGAGGCCGCCCTCGAGGGACGCCGTACGGATCGCGGCGACGGCCACGATCCAGACCAGCGAGAACGGGATCAACCGTTTCCAGCCGAACGCCATGAACTGGTCGTAGCGCATCCGTGGCAGCGTTCCCCGCAGCCAGATGAAGATGAAGACGAAGAAGAGGACCTTGCCCATGAACCACAGGAACGGCCAGTAGCCCGAGTTGGCGCCCGCCCAGACGTGGTCGATCCAGAACGGCACGTGCCAACCGCCCAGGAACAGCGTGGTCGCGAGGGCGGAGACGGTGGCCATGTTGATGTACTCGGCCAGGAAGAACAGGGCGAACTTCAGGCTGGAGTACTCGGTGTGGAAGCCGCCCACCAGCTCGCCCTCGGCCTCGGGGAGGTCGAACGGCGCGCGGTTGGTCTCACCGACCATCGCGATCATGTAGATGACGAACGACGGCAGCAGGATCAGGCCGAACCACCACTTGTCCTGGGCGGCGACGATCTCGCTGGTGGACATCGAGCCGGCGTACAGGAAGACCGCGACCAGGGCGAGTGCCATCGCGACCTCGTAGGAGATCATCTGCGCACTCGAGCGGAGCGCCCCGAGCAGCGAGTACGTCGAGCCGCTGGACCAGCCTCCGAGCACGAAGCCGTAGATGCCGATCGAGGAGACGGCCAGCACGAACAGCACGGCCATGGGCATGTCGGTGAGCTGCAGAGGGGTGTGCCGGTCGCTCCAGGGCAGCTTCACCTCCGGGCCGAAGGGGATCACCGAGAAGGCCACGAACGCCGGGACCGTCGCGATCACCGGGGCGAGGATGAACACCACCTTGTCGGCGGCCGTCGGGATGATGTCCTCCTTCAGGGCCAGCTTCACGCCGTCGGCCAGGCTCTGGAGCAGGCCGAACGGTCCGTGCACGTTGGGGCCGACACGGTGCTGCATGCGGGCCACGACCCGGCGCTCGAACCAGATGTTGAACAACGTCAGCACGACGAGGATCACGAAGATCAGCAGCGCCTTGATCAGGATCAGCCACCACGGGTCCTGACCGAACTTGTCGAGGCCGTTCGCGCCGACGCTCGGGGGGAGGTCGAGAACGGTCACTGGTCGGCTCCCTTCAGGCGAACGCCCGACCCGGGGGAGGCCAGGTCGGCGAGCACGCCGTTGCCGGTTGAGTTCGCCGGAACCCAGACGACGTCGTCGGCGAGGTCGTCGGTCACCTCGACGGGGAGCGTGACCGAGCCGCGGTCACCCTCGAGGGTCACCATGGCGCCCAGGGTCTGGGCCACGGCCGCCGACACGCGGCACACCGGCGTACGCGCGGTGGCACGGAGATACTTCTCGCCGTCCTGCATCGTGCCGTTGTCGAGCAGCAGCTTCCAGGTCGCGAGCGCCACCTCGCCGTCGCCGCCCACTACAGCCGATGAGCTCGACGCCGCCGGCTCGGGGAGGCTCGTTCGCTCGCCGTCCCACGGACCCATCTCGACCATGCGGGCGTGCGCCTCGCCGGAGGTACGGAAGCCGAGCGCCGCTCCCTGCCCCAAAGCGGAAAGCTCCTCCGCGACCCCCGCCAGGACCCGCGCGTCGGGCAAGGCGTTGGGGTTGACGAAGACGGCCGGGAACTCGCGCGCCCGACCCTCCCAGTTCACGAACGTGCCGGGCTTGTCGGTCACGGGCGCGACCGGGAACACGACATCGGCCACCCGGGTCACGTCGGTCTGGCGCAGCTCGAGGGCCACCACGAACTTCGCGGCGTCCAGGGCCGCCCGGAACGCCGCAGGGTCGGCCGTGTCGTCGGGATCGACGCCGCCGACGACCAGTCCGCCCAGGTCACCGGAGCCCACCGCAGCGATGATCGCATCGGCGTCACGACCGGGTCGGTCGGGCAGCCCGGCAACGCCCCAGGCGGTGGCGGCGTCGACGCGGGCCGAGGCGTCGGTCACCGGGCGACCACCGGGCAGGAGGTTGGGCAGGCAGCCGGTCTCCACGGCGCCCCGGTCACCGGCGCGTCGGGGCACCCAGGCGAGCTTGGCGCCCGAGGTCCGGGCGAGCCTCGCCACGGCCGTCAGGGCACCCGGCGACGTCGCCATCCGCTCGCCCACGAGGATCACGCTCGCGCTGTCGAGCTCCACGTCGGTGTCGTGCGTCAGCCCGTTCACCACGCTCGCCTCGGCGCCGGGCCTGGCCGGGATCAGGGTGCCGCCCATCTTGTGCAGGCCGTTGGTCGCGTACGGCGCCACCGACCAGATGCGGGTGCGGCGCTTGCTGTTGGCCTTGCGCAGCCGCAGGAAGATGCTTCCCGCCTCGTCCTCGGGCTCGAGCCCCACGAGGATGACGGAGTTGGCCGCCTCCAGGTCGGCGTACGTCGGGCCACCGTTGTCGTCGGTGCGGAGCACCACCTCGGCGGCCAGGAAGTCCGCCTCCTCCTGGGAGTGCGGCCGGGCGCGGAAGTCGACGTCGTTGGTGCCGAGCGCGACCCGGGCGAAGGTGCTGTAGGCGAAGGCGTCCTCGGCCGTGAGACGGCCACCGGGGAGCACGCCGACCGCGCCCGCATCGGCGAGCCCGCGCGCCGCGACGGCGAACGCCTCGGGCCACGAGGCGGGTCGCAGCTCGCCGTCCTCGCGGATCTGGGGGTAGCTCAGCCGGTCGTCGCCGAAGAGGTACCAGAACGCGAAGCGGTCCTTGTCGGTGATCCATTCCTCGTTGACGTCGGGGTCGTCGCCGGAGAGGCGTCGCATCACGCGGCCGCGTCGGTGGTCGACCCGGACGGCCGCGCCACAAGCGTCGTGCTCGGCGATCGACGGAGTCGACACCAGGTCGTACGGCCGGGACCGGAAGCGGTAGTCCGCACTGGTCAGGGCACCCACCGGGCAGATCTGGATCGTGTTGCCGGAGAAGTAGGACTCGAACGGCTCCTTCTCGTAGATGCCGACCTGCTGGAGGGCGCCACGCTCGACCATCTCGATGAACGGGTCACCGGCGATCTGCTCGGAGAAGCGCGTGCAGCGCGCGCACAGGATGCAGCGCTCGCGGTCGAGGAGGATCTGGGCGGAGATGTTGATGGGCTTGGGGAAGGTCCGCTTCACGCCACCGCTCGCGGAGAACCGGGACTCGCCGTACCCGTTGCTCATCGCCTGGTTCTGAAGGGGGCACTCGCCTCCCTTGTCGCACATCGGGCAGTCGAGCGGGTGGTTGATCAGCAGGAACTCCATGATCCCGTGCTGCGCCTTGTCGGCCACCTGGCTGGTGGCCTGGGTGTTGACCACCATCCCCTCTGCCACCGGGATCGTGCAGGACGCCTGCGGCTTGGGCATCGGCCGGCCGTTGCCGGCGTCTGGTACGTCGACCAGGCACTGCCGGCAGGCACCGACCGGGTCCAGGAGCGGGTGGTCGCAGAATCGCGGGACCTGCACGCCGATCTGCTCGGCTGCGCGGATCACCAGGGTCCCGGCCGGGACGCTGATCTGGACGCCGTCGATGGTGAGGGTGACCAGGTCCGTCTTCTCGATCTCGGCGGAGGTCATCGTGCTCCCTCAGCGGCGAACAGGGTGGAGGCGACGGGATCGAAGGGGCACCCGCCGTTCGTGAGGTGCTGGAGGTACTCGTCACGGAAGTACTCGATCGAGCTGGTGATCGGGCTGGTGGCGCCGTCACCCAGCGCGCAGAACGCCCGGCCGAGGATGTTGTCGCACTGGTCGAGGAGCACCCCGAGGTCCTTCTCCTGTCCGGTGCCGTTCTCCAGCTTCGTCAGGACCTGCACGAGCCAGTAGGTGCCCTCACGACAGGGCGTGCACTTGCCGCAGGACTCGTGCTTGTAGAACTCGGTCCATCGAAGCACGGAACGGACCACGCACGTCGTCTCGTCGAAGATCTGCAGGGCGCGGGTGCCGAGCATCGAGCCGGCTCCCGCGACGGCCTCGAAGTCGAGGGGTACGTCGAGGTGCTCGGCGGTCAGGATCGGCGTCGAGGAGCCACCCGGGGTCCAGAACTTCAGCTCGTGACCGTGCCGGACGCCGCCCGCGAGGTCGATCAAGGTGCGGAGGGTGACGCCGAGAGGCGCTTCGTACTGGCCCGGGTTCGCCACGTGACCGGACAGGCTGAAGATGCCGAAGCCCTTGGACTTCTCGGTGCCCATCGAGGCGAACCACTCCGCTCCGTTGCCGACGATGCTCGGCACCGAGGCGATGGACTCGACGTTGTTGATCACCGTCGGGCTCGCATACAGCCCGGCGACGGCGGGGAACGGCGGGCGCAGTCGTGGCTGTCCGCGGCGGCCCTCGAGGCCCTCGAGCAGCGCGGTCTCCTCGCCACAGATGTAGGCGCCGGCGCCCGCGTGGACAACGACGTCGAGGTCGTAGCCGGAGCCGTGGATGTTCCGCCCGAGGTGGCCGGCGGCGTACGCCTCGGCGACGGCGGCCTGCACGCGGCGGACCACGTGGACGACCTCGCCGCGGATGTAGATGAAGGCCCGGTTCGCCCGGATCGCGAAGCTGCTGATGACCACGCCCTCCACGAGCGTGTGCGGACTGGCCATCATCAGCGGGATGTCCTTGCAGGTGCCCGGTTCGGACTCGTCGGCGTTGACCACGAGGTACTTCGGGTTCGGGTTGTCCTGGGGGATGAAGCCCCACTTCATGCCGGTCGGGAAGCCGGCGCCGCCACGACCGCGCAGACCGGAGTCCTTCACGGCGGTGATGATGTCGTCGGGGGCCATCCGCAGCGCCGTACGCAGAGCGCGGTAGCCACCGTTGCGCTCGTACGTCGCGAGCTTCCAGCTCTGCTCGTCGGCCCAGTCGGCGGTGAGGACAGGGGTGAGCGTGTCAGCCATCCTGGTGGCCCTCCTCCTGCTTCGTCTCGGTCTCGGCGCGGCTGGTGTCCGCCTGCTCCGCGGCTTCGGTCGCGGTGTCGGCCGGACTGCCGGTCGGGCCCTGCTCGTGGGTGGCAGGCGCCGTCCAGCCGCGCTCGCGGGCGATGCCGAGACCGACCAGGGACGCCGGGCCGGCGCCGGGCCCTTCGTCAACACGGCCGTCGGGATACCCGGCCAGCACGCGCTCGACCTCGCGCCAGGTCGCGATCCGCGGGCCGCGGGTGGAGCGGATCTCCTTGCCCTCGCGGAGGTCGTCGACCAGCTCCGTGGCCGACTGCGGAGTCATGTTGTCCATGAACTCCCAGTTGACCATCATCACCGGCGCGTAGTCACATGCGGCGTTGCACTCGACGTGCTCGAGCGTGATGCTCCGCTGTCCCGGGGTCTCGGGCGTGGTCTCGTCGTTGCCGATGCCGAGGTGCTCCTTGAGCCGCTCGAAGATCGCGTCGCCGCCCATCACGGCACACAGCGTGTTCGTGCAGACGCCGACGTGGTAGTCGCCCACCGGCCGGCGCTTGTACATCGTGTAGAAGGTGACGACGCCGGCGACCTCGGCCGCGCTGATGCCGAGGATGTCGGCGCACGCCTCGATGCCTTCGGGCGTGACCCGGCCCTGGACCGACTGAAGGAGGTGGAGCATCGGGAGCAGACCCGAGCGAGCCTCGGGATAGCGGGCCGCGATCTCATGGAGCTCGGCGAACGTCTCGTCGCTGAGCCCGCCGTCGCTGGTCGTCGGAGGAGCCTCGGTCACCGGTCGACGCCTCCCATCACGGGATCGATGCTGGCGATGGCGACGATCACGTCGGCGACCATGCCGCCCTCGGACATCACGCTCGTGGCCTGCAGGTTGGTGAACGACGGGTCGCGGAAGTGGGCCCGGAAGGGTCGGGTGCCGCCGTCGGAGACGACGTGGGCGCCGAGCTCGCCGCGGGGCGACTCGATCGGCACGTAGGCCTGTCCGGGCGGGACCCGGAAGCCCTCGGTCACGAGCTTGAAGTGGTGGATCAGGGCCTCCATCGACTCGCCCATGATGTGGCGGATGTGGTCGAGGCTGTTGCCCAGGCCGTCGCTGCCGATCGCGAGCTGGCTGGGCCAGGCGATCTTCTTGTCGGCCACCATCACCGGGGCGCCCTCGAGCTTGGCGAGCCGGTCGGCAGCCTGCTCGACGAGGCGCAGGGACTCCCACATCTCCGCCAGTCGGATCCGGAAGCGGCCGTAGGAGTCGGAGGTGTCCCAGGTCTGTACGTCGAAGTCGTAGGTCTCGTAGCCGCAGTAGGGCTGGGTCTTGCGGAGGTCCCACGGATAGCCGGTCGAGCGGAGGATCGGGCCGGACAGACCGAGGGCCAGACAGCCCGCGAGGTCGAGGTGGCCCACACCCTCGAGGCGTCCCTTGAAGATCGGGTTGGCGTTGCAGAGGTCGGCGTACTCAGGGAGACGCTTCCTCATCAGCTTGACGAAGCTGCGGATCTCGTCGAGCGCGCCCGGCGGAAGGTCCTGGGAGACGCCGCCCGGGCGGATGAACGCGTGGTTCATCCGGAGGCCGGTGATCAGCTCGAACAGGTCGAGCACGAGCTCGCGCTCACGGAACCCGATCGTCATCACGGTCAACGCGCCGATCTCCATGCCTCCGGTGGCGATCGCCACGAGGTGGGAGGAGATGCGGTTGAGCTCCATGAGCAGGACCCGCATGACCTGAGCCTTCTCGGGGATCTCGTCCTCGATCCCGAGCAGCTTCTCGACACCGAGGACGTAGGTCGCCTCGTTGAAGAACGGCGAGAGGTAGTCGGCGCGGGTGCAGAACGTGACGCCCTGCACCCAGGAGCGGTACTCCATGTTCTTCTCGATGCCGGTGTGCAGGTAGCCGATGCCGCAACGGGCCTCGGTCACGGTCTCGCCGTCGAGCTCGAGGATCAGCCGGAGCACGCCGTGGGTCGACGGGTGCTGCGGGCCCATGTTGACCACGACCCGTTCCTCGGCCAGCTCATCGGCCTCGAGGCCTTGGGTGATCGAGTCCCAGTCCTGGCCGGTGACCATGAAGACCCTGCCCTCGGCGGTGTCGGCGGAGCCGGCGTAGACGTCTTGAGCCATCAGCTGTAGCTCCTTCGCTGGTCCGGAGGGGGGATGGTGCCGCCCTTGTACTCGACCGGGATGCCTCCGAGGGGGTAGTCCTTGCGTTGCGGGTGGCCGGGCCAGTCGTCGGGCATCAGGATCCGGGTCAGCGCCGGGTGGCCGTCGAAGACGATCCCGTACATGTCGTAGGTCTCGCGCTCGTGCCAGTCGTTGGTGGGGTAGATGCTGACGATGCTCGGGATGTGAGGGTCGGCGTCGGGGACGCTCACCTCGAGCCGCACCCGGCGGTTGTAGGTCATCGACAGCAGGTGGTAGACGGCGTGCAGCTCGCGGCCGGTGTCGCCGGGGTAGTGGACACCGCTGACGCCCGCGCAGAACTCGAAGCGGAGACTCTCGTCGTCGCGGAACATCTGGGCGACGAAGGGCAGGTCGTCGCGGCGGACGTGGAAGGTGATCTCGCCGCGGTCGACGACGACCTTCTCCACGGCGGCTGCGAGATCGGTGGCCTTCAACCGCGCTTCGAGCGCGTCGGCCACCTCGTCGTACCAGCCGCCGTACGGTCGTTGGCTGGCTCCGGGGAAGATCGTCTGCTTGACCAGCCCGCCGTACCCGCTGGTGTCGCCGGAGCCGGAGACCCCGAACATGCCGTGCCGGGTGCCCACGCTCTCGACCCTGCGCCCTCGGGAGGCATCGTCGCTGAGCTCCTCGGGGACCGCGGAGTCGGGCTGCGCGGGGACGTTGCTGTTCTCCTCGGTCATCGCGGCGTCACCTCATGAGGCCCTTCATCTCGGAGGTCGGGGCGGCCGCAAGGGCTGCCGTCTCGCGCGTCTCGACGGCCTTGCGGGCGTTCGGGCCGAGGGGCTTGTGCTTGACCTGGTCGTGCAGCTTGAGGATCGCGTCGATCAGCATCTCCGGACGCGGTGGGCAACCCGGGAGGTACATGTCGACGGGGACGACGTGGTCGACTCCCTGGACGATGGCGTAGTTGTTGAACATGCCGCCGCTGCTGGCGCACACGCCCATCGCGAGCACCCACTTCGGGTCGGGCATCTGGTCGTAGATCTGGCGCAGGACCGGGGCCATCTTCTGGCTCACCCGGCCGGCCACGATCATCAGGTCGGCCTGGCGGGGGCTGGCGCGGAAGACCTCCATGCCGAACCGCGCGAGGTCGTACTTGGGACCGCCGGTCGTCATCATCTCGATGGCGCAACAGGCCAGCCCGAACGTCGCCGGCCAGAAGCTGGCCTTGCGCATGTAGCCGGCGACGCCCTCGACGGTCGTCAGCAGGACGCCGCTGGGCAGCTTCTCCTCGAGACCCATCAGGCTCCCTTCGTCGAGAGTTCAGCGTCGTGAAGCGCGTGTCGTGCCAAGGCGGAGGAGGGAGGCGTCCCCGGGTGGGCCGTCGACCGACGACAACGAAGGCCAGGTGCGTGCATCGCGGCGCTCAATCCCAGTCGAGGCCGCCGCGGCGCCACACGTACGCGTAGGCGACGAACACGGTGACGATGAACAGGACCATCTCCACGAGCCCGAACGTCTTGAGGGCGTCGAACCGGACGGCCCACGGGAACAGGAACACGATCTCGATGTCGAAGACGATGAACATCATCGCGGTGATGAAGTACTTGACCGGGAATCGACCGCCTCCCACCGGCTGCGGCGTGGGCTCGATGCCGCACTCGTAGGAGTCGAGCTTCGCCCGGTTGTACCGCCGGGGTCCGACCCCCGTCGACATGATCACCGAGAAGACCGCGAATGCCGCCGCGATCAACGCCAGCACCAGGACGGGCGCGTAGAGCTCCATCCGGACTTCCTTCCCTGCTGCGGTGTCCGTTCGTGCTGGTGTTCTCCGTGACGGGTCACGAGATTGTGGCTTTGTGAACGCCTTCACGAACCGGCCGCGGGCCAGTCTAGGACTCCGCCATCGGGCATGCATCTCGGGGTCCGGCGACCGACAAACCACCCCCGACCTGGGCATTTAGCGAAGCCGAACGTGTCGTAAATCGGCGTCTCGGGCGCCTTCCAGGATCGGCAGCGGACCGCGGAAGCCGGCACCGAGAGGCCGGGCTGCTCGGCCCATCGACGAGTCGCGCCGGGGCCGGGTCCGTCACGCGGTGGCGCGGTGCAGGGCCACGATCCCGCCGGAGAGGTTGCGCCACTCGGGCCGCTGCCAGCCGGCCTCGGCGACCAGGTCGGCCAGGGCTTGCTGGTCAGGCCAGGCGCGGATCGACTCGGCGAGATAGACGTAGGCGTCGGGGCTCGAGGAGACCGCGCGGGCCACGGGTGGGAGAGCGCGCATGAGGTACTCGACGTACACGGTCCGGAACGGGGTCCACGTCGGGTGGCTGAACTCGCACACCACGAGCCTGCCGCCCGACCTGGTCACCCGGCGCATCTCCCGCAGTCCGGCCAGCGGGTCGACGATGTTGCGGAGCCCGAAGGAGATGGTGACGGCGTCGAACGCCTCGTCGGCGAACGGCAGCCTGGTGCCGTCGCCGGCGGTGAACGGCAGCCGCGGCCGGTGCTGCTTGCCGACCTGCAGCATGCCCAGGGAGAAGTCGCACGGTACGACGACTGCGCCGGCGTCGGCGAACGGCTGGCTCGAGGTGCCGGTGCCCGCCGCGAGGTCGAGCACCAGCTCACCCCGCTCGGGCGCCACGGCGTCGAAGACCTCCTTGCGCCAGCGCCGGTCCTGACCCAGGGACAAGACGTCGTTGGTGACGTCGTACCGCTGCGCAACGGCGTCGAACATCCGGCGTACGTCGCTCGGCTGCTTGTCCAGGTCTGCACGGGCCACGCGACGAGGGTAGGGCGCCTTGCCCCGGCCCGGGCTGTGGGTGCGCTGTCGAGGTGCCATGAGGTCCGACCCGGCGATGGCTGGGTGCCACCCCACGGCACCGGCGTACCGCCTGCAGCCCGTGGCCCGCACCGGACCTCGGCGTGGCACGACAACCAAATGCGCGGAATCGGCGTCTTCAGGTTCGACACTGGGGCGTCCTCGACCACGCCCCGTCCGACCAGACCGAGGCGTGGACTTCCCCGGAGGAGAACGATGAAGGTCCTCAAGACCCTGATGGTGCTGACGCTCGTCGTCGGCGTCCTCGGCGCCGCGGCGTACGCCGGTGGCCGGCTGCTCCGTCACGACCACCAGACCGTCGCGTCGTCCAGCGACCTGCCCGGCGGGGTCGGTTCGTCGGCACCCTCCTCCCCCACCGCCGACCCGTCCACGGCGACGCCCCCGAGCTCGTCGCCGACCCATCACGCGCCCACCGTGAACCCCACCGTGAACCCCACTGTGAACCCCGCCGTGACGGCTGTGCTGAGGCCGGGCGCCGAGGGCACCCAGGTCCGCGAGCTCCAGCAGCGCCTGTTCCAGCTGGCGTGGCTGCCCGAGACCACCACCGGGGTGTACGACGACGCCACGGTCACCGCGGTCAAGGGCTTCCAGGGCAAGCGGGGCCTCCCGCGGACCGGTGTCCTCGACACCCGGACGTGGGACCGACTGCGTGGCATGACCACGACACCGAGCCACGACGCCATGTTCAACGTGATGCACCCCGGCAAGCCGCTCTACGAGTCAGGCGACAGCGGCGACGACGTCCGAGCGGTCCAGGCCCGACTCAAGCAGATCGCCTGGTACTTCGGTGACGTCACCGGCACCTACGACGCGCAGACCGTCACCGCGGTCAAGGGCTTCCAGGCGAAGCGGGTCATCCCGGTCACGGGCGCCGTCGACCAGCGCACGCTGGACCGGCTCGACGCCATGACGACGACTCCGACCAAGGCAGAGATGCACAACAGGCTCCCCTCGCCGGGGAAGCTCGACGCGCGCTGCCTGACCGGCCGCGTGCTCTGCATCGACAAGACCTCGCGCACGCTGCGCTGGGTGATCGACGGTCACGTGCAGCAGACGCTCGACGCGCGGTTCGGATCGACGATCAACGACACCCCCACGCGCGAGGGCCTGTTCCACGTCTACCTCAAGGACGCCGACCACGTCTCGCACATGTATGGATCCGCGATGCCCTTCTCGATGTTCTTCTCGGGAGGACAGGCGGTGCACTACTCCTCCGACTTCGCGACCGTCGGCTACAACGGTGCCTCGCACGGGTGCGTGAACATCCGAGACTACGACGGCATCAAGTGGTTGTTCTCCCAGGTGCGGGTCGGGGACAAGGTCGTCGTCTACTGGTCCTGATGCGGCCAGGCGCCACAGGGTGACGTTGGCGACAGCGGCACCCGCTGACGCAGGGTCGCGGTCTGTCGACGGGTACGCTTCCCGACTGTGACGAGCCCTGCGGCCACCCCCGCGTCACCCGGTCCGTCGTCCCCGATGAGCCCGTCAGCCCCAACTGGCCTGTCGGTCCGGACGATCGAGATCGACGACGACGACCCTCTTCTCGCGCTCCTCCCCACGGACGACACGGTCACCTGGCTACGACGCGACGAAGGCCTGGTCGGATGGGGCGTGGCCGCCCAGATCCGGCCCCGCGGGATCACGCGCTTCTC
>JAICSC010000270.1 GCA_025937085.1 Nocardioides sp. | reverse complement strand
TCTGCCCCGGACCTCGCCTGGGACGAGTGGGTCGCCTTGGCGCACGCTCTCCTGGAGCGTGCCCTGCGCGATGCCCACGTGCGAGGGATCTTCATCAAGGGCCCGATCCTGACCCGTCAGGGTCTGCGTCGGGCGCACCAGTCGCTCGATGTCGACGTGCTGGTCGATCCTGGTCGCAGGCACGTCGCCCTCGAGACCCTGGCCGCGCACGGATGGTCGGTGGCAGTACAGGTGACGTCCGCCCTCACCCTGCCGTTGCACTCGGTGACCCTTCGACATCCGAGGTGGCCACTCGAGCTCGATGTGCACGACCGCTTCCCCGGGTTCCTTGCGGATCCGCGGACCGTGTTCGAAGCGCTCTGGCAGCACCGGTCGACCGCCGTCATGGCAGGACGAGACGTTCCATGCCTGACGCCCGTGGCACATTCGGTGGTCGCTGCCCTCCACTGGCTGCGAGACCCCGACCTTGTAGCCCACCAAGCCGAGCTCGACTACCTCGTCGCGGCCCTGAGACCCAGACTCGACATCGACTCTCGGGAATCCCTCGCTGCATTAGCCAGAGAGACGGGTTCCGCGTCGACCTTGGCGCCGTTCCTCCGCGAGCTCGGCGTGCAGGTCGACGGTCCGTTGTACGACGACTCATTGTGGCGGATCCGCACCGCCTCCACGGGGCTCAAGACCGTGCCGTGGCTCGTCGAGCTGCGCCGGACCCCTGTCCACATGCTCCCGGGACGGCTGGCCCACGCCCTGGTGCTGACAGAGGCGGAGATCCGGCAAGCGCAGCCGGAAGCGGTCCCGGGCGCGTGGGGACTCTTCCGGGCGCGGCTTCGGCGCATCCGGTGGGGCCTGCACGACCTGCCCAAGGCTGTGCGTATCGTGTGGCGTGAAAGTCGCCGTAGATGACAGCCATCTGGCGCCACAAAGCCGAGATCGCTGTCGTATCCAGCCAGGGCCGGGCCGTGGTACTCGACCTGGACCGGCTTGACCTCCTTCCGATCGTACTCACCGACACCGCTGCAGCGATCTGGCAGGCGGTCGACGGTGAGCGCGGCGACGAGGCGGTCGTCTCCCGGGTCGCGGACGAGTTCGAGGTCGACGCCGACGAGGTGCGAGCGCAGATCCTCGCCTTCCTCGACGACCTGGCCGCGCGAGACCTCATCGTCCGCGCGTAGCGAGACAGTCGGGGCGTCCCCCCACGCGCTGCGTCGGGCAAGGCGGCGCGAGGTATCCCATGACGAGGTCGGCGGGCACGCGCCCCGGTCCGGGAGCCCTTCACAGGTCCATCTGCTTCACTGGCTCCGTGTTCGTCGCCTGCATCGTTGCCCTGGCGGCCGCCGGCTGCTCGCTGCGACTCCTCGCGTCCCGGCGACCGGCAGACGTCCCGCCCGTCGTCGCGACCCTCGTTGCCTGGCTGGCCGTCAACAACCCCCTGGAAGGGCCGGTGCTCCTGCGGTTCACCAGGGGCCATGGCCTCACCGTGGCGGACGTCCTCGCGGTCCCGCCGGCGCTGCTGTGCGTGCTCGTGGCCGTCTCGGCGTTCCGGAGGCGGCGCAGGGACAAGCCGGTGGGGACAGGGACCGACAGCTCGCCGCGTGCACCGGCGGACCGGGCCTCGTAAGCGGGGCGCGCCGCGACGGCCCGCCCTTCAACTCCGGGTCAAGCGGCGCTTGGTCTGAAGCATGTCCCTTGCCTCGACGGGCGTCATCGGCGTCCGTTGCGCGACCTCGCCCAGACGGACCACCCGCTCGACGAGCTGGGCGTTGTGCTCGACCGGGACACCCTTAGCCAGCGTGAGCACGTCCTCCATCCCCACCCGCAGGTGGCCACCCTTCGAGAGCGCGGCCAGCGCCACCGCTAGCGTCGAGCGCCCGATCCCGGTCGCCGACCACGACGTCACCTGAGCCGGCAGCGCGTTGACAGCGGCGACCAGGGCATCGGCCGTCCCCGGCATCCCGCCGGGCACGCCCATCACCAGGTCGACGTGCACGCGCCCGCCGTACGGGAGACCGAACCTGTCCAGCAGCCGGTGCAGCGAGGCGACGTGGCCCAGGTCGAACAGCTCGAACTCCGGCACCACCTCGCGCTCCTGGGTGAGCCGGTAGAGCTCGGTGATGAACGGCCACGGGTTGGAGAACACGTCGTCGCCGAAGTTCGTCGTGCCCATCGTCAGGCTGCACGAGTCCGGCTCCGCGTCCAGGACCTTGAGCCGGTCCTCGAGCGGGTCGTGCACCGAACCGCCGGTGGACAGCTGGACGACGAGGTCGGTCGCCTCGTGCAGCGCCTCGACGGTCGCGGTCAGCCGCCCCAGGTCGAGGGTGGGCTTGTGCTCGCCGTCGCGGATGTGCACGTGGATCATCGCGGCGCCGGCCGCCTGGCACCGCTGGGCCGTCTCGACGAGCTCCTCGAGCGTCGTGGGCAGCTGCGGGCAGTCCTCCTTCGCGGTCTCCGCGCCCGTGGGGGCCACCGTCACCAACAGCTTCTCGGGCGCCAGGCTCATGGGCTCATCGTCTCAGAGTGCCCGTGAGCTCATGCCGGGCCCCGGGCGGGCGCCCGATCGTCAAGGTATTCCGGTACGGAACCGACCCGACCAAGTTCGACGAATGGCGGCAAGGAGTGGTCGGCGGGTCGATGCGGAGCAAGAGGCCTCCAGTGACAGGTGACCATTGACTGACCGTCCGCCCGGATTGATGGCACCGAGCCGCCAGCCACCTCGAGCTAGTCCTGCTCAGCTCACCGCACGCCTGGGCGCGGTGCGCTGCATCGACGGACCCCTCCGCCCCCACGTCGAGGTCGTCGTTGAGTTACTCACGGTCCAGCGGTCCCGGCTCACCCTTGCCGTCGACGTCGTGGGGCATGGCAGAGGGAAGGCGCGTTGGGCGGAGGGCCCGTCGCTCCCCCGCTCAGCGGAAGACGGCCACGTGAGGTCGGCTGACGCCGTTCACTGTGGTGAAGTCACCGCCGACCCAGAGGTCACCGTTGGCAGCGTCGACGGCCTCGGTGAAGACGCCGAGGTTGCTGTTCAGCTTCGGCGCCCAGCTCGTCACCCCGCCGGTACCCAGTGAGACCGCGAAGAGCTTGTGCCGGACCAGGGGTTTGTTGCAGATGTACGGTGCCCCGCTACCGGTGTTGCCCACGCAGTAGTTGTCGAAGTGGCCGCCCCCGTACACAGTGCCACCATCGACGGCGATGGCTTGGACGTCCCCGTCCGTCTGGTACACCGGCTGCTGGAGCGAGCCGTCCGGGTTCCAGATGGCCAGGTGTCCACCCGTGCCACCACCGCCTGTGTACACGCCGTTGCTGTCGGTGTCGAGGCTCAGCACGGGGAAGGACAGTTTCGGGGAGAACCCGGCGTCCAGCTTTCCCGTGGTCGGGTCGACCGCCCCGAGGTATCCGGAGCCACTGTTTCCGTCCAGCGAGGAGAAGGTGCCTCCGACGTACATGCGACTTCCGTTGGTCGAGGGGATGAGCGCACGCACGGTGCCCGACGAGGTCGGCTTCCAGGTGCCGCTCAGCGCCCCGGTGGTGTTGTCGAAGGCCGCGAGCTGCGAGCGGGAGCTGCCGTCGACCTTGCTGAACGAGCCACCCGCGTAGACGAGGGTGCCGTTCGTCGTCAGAGCCCGGACCGTGCCGGAGACGTGCGGGGCGAAGGCCAGCACGGCGCCGCTCGAGGCGTCGAGAGCGGCCACGCCGTAGCGCGACTTGCCCGATACGGCGGTGAAGGCTCCGCCGGCGTACACGGTGCCGCCATGTACGGCGAGTGCGTACACCTGCTTGTTGGCGTCGGCCCGCCACGGCAGCAGGTCACAGCTGCTCACGTCGATCGCCGCCAACCCTCCCCGAGGTTGGGACCGGCCGCTGAGATCGGTCACGTGAGAGAACGAGCCGCCGATGTAGAGAACGCCGGCGCTGAGCGCCGAGGCGTCGACGTGCCCGTCTGGTTTGGCGCAGACCGGCGCCGTGGTCCGGACGTCTGCCGATGCCGTTGACGCACCCACCTGCACCGCGGCCAGCGTTCCCACCATGAGTAGAACGGCGCGCAAACGGCTGAACCCGACCATCGTCATCCCCCGGACGCTCGCTCGCGGGCACACCACGGCCTCGCGTTCGAGGACAACATACGAGCCGTCGAAGCATCTGCATAGCGCATAGCGGGACACAGATCTCTGTACAAACTTATTCCGGAGCTGCGCGTGAGTAGTCCCTTTGTCGGCTTTTCACAGATGAGGGTGTAGGTCGGGCTGGCGCGTCGGTCCCCGGGTAGGCGTCGAGGTCTCCCAGGGTGAAGGCTCCTACGCGCGCATCCTGAAAGACCTCGACTTGCCTGACGCTACCGTCGGCGAGCGCGCAGACGCGCGTCCAGCAAGCCATCCACGGCCACCGCGGTCACAAGGGCGATCCGCTTCACTCCGCCCAACGGACCCCGCATACCGGCGCCGGGCTACTCACCGACAAACAGAAGAACCGGCTCGACGCCCTCTTCGCCGCCGACGAGCACGTCGAGGCCGAGGCGACCTGGGGCATCCACCAGCCCATGATCGGCGCCTACCGCGACGAGGACCGGCGCCACGGCCACACCTCATGGTCAGGCTGATCGAGTCGGTCACTCACGGCGTCACGGCCGCGCTGGTCGAGGTCATCACGCTCGGTCGGACGCTGAAGAAGCGCGCCGCCGACGAGCTGGCCCACTTCCGCCGCCCTGGCACCTCCAACGGCCCGACCGAAGCGATCAACGGCCGGCTCGAACACCTCCACGGCTCCGCCCTTGGATTCCGCGACATCACCAATTACATCGCCAGGAGCCTGCTCGCACCCGGCGGCTTTACACCCCGACTACACCCTGGATCGTGAAGAGCCTCTTTGCTCGCATCGTGGAGATTGGCAACGGGGCGCCGTGGAAATCGATAGATCCAGGCTCGCTGCCATGCGCATTCTTCTCACTGCAGCCGATTGCGATGACACAGTGACAGACTGCGCCGGACGCCGTCGAACCCCGACAGGAAGGCTTCCCGATGCGAGCGGTCGTGCAGCGCGTTCTCTCCGCATCCGTCACCGTCGACGGGAAGGTCGTCGGCGCCGTCGACGTACCCGGCCTGCT
>JAICSC010000068.1 GCA_025937085.1 Nocardioides sp. | reverse complement strand
TCCGAACGGGTGGCGGCGTTGTGCATCTGTCCGCGGACGGCGGAGGTGATGGTGCGCGCTCCGGCCTTACGCACCCCGCGCATGGTCATGCAGAGGTGCTCGGCCTCGAGCACCACGATCACGCCGCGGGCTTCGAGCCCGACCACGAGGGCGTCGGCGATCTGGGTGGTCAGCCGCTCCTGGACCTGGGGCCGCTTGGCGTACACGTCGACGAGCCGCGCCAGTTTCGACAGGCCGGTGATCTTGCCGGAGTCGGACGGGATGTAGCCGACGTGGGCGACGCCGGTGAACGGGACGAGGTGGTGCTCGCACATCGACCACAGCTCGATGTCGCGGACCAGGACCATCTCGTCGTGGCCGATGTCGAACGTGGTTGTCAGGACGTCGGAAGGCGTCTGGCGCATCCCGGCCGTCAGCTCGGCGTACGCACGGGCTACGCGTTCCGGCGTATCGCGCAGGCCCTCGCGCTCGGGGTCCTCGCCGATCGCGATCAGCAGCTCACGTACGGCGGCGGCGGCCCGGTCGTGGTCGAATTCCGGGACGTCGTCGGGCCGCCGTTCCTCCCAGGCGATCGGGTCCGTCATCGGGGAGTTCAGGCAGGCGGTTCAGGAGCGGGTTCACCGGGACCGATCGGACCGCCGTGCACGTCGCCACCCGGGCCCGGAGGTGTCAGCACGCCGCCGGAGTCCGTCGCGGGCTTGGTGCCGTTGACCTTCGCGCGGTCGCGGATCTCCTGGGGGATCTCCACCGGCGGGATCTCCGACGGGTTGCGGTCGGGCGAGCCCGTCCACGCCGGCCGCGGCGGACGCTTGCGCAGCCGCTCGAAGATCGTCGCGACCTGCTCCTTGTCGAGCGTCTCCTTGTCCATCAGCTCCAGGACGAGGTTGTCGAGGACGTCGCGGTTCTTCTCGAGGATGTCGAACGCCTCCTGGTGCGCCGTGGCCAGCAGCTTCTTCGTCTCCTCGTCGACCGCCGCCGCGACCTCCTCGGAGTAGTTGCGGCTGTGGCCCAGGTCGCGGCCCAGGAACGGCTCCGAGTTGCTCTCGCCCAGCTTGATGGCACCGAGTCGCTCGGTCATGCCGTACTGGGTGACCATGGCCCGGGCGACCGCCGTCGCCTTCTCGATGTCGTTGCCGGCGCCGGTGGTCGGGTCGTGGAAGACCATCTCCTCGGCTGCGCGACCGCCCATCATGTAGGCCAACGCGTCGAGCATCTCGCTCCGGGTCTGGCTGTACTTGTCCTGGTCGGGCAGCACCATCGTGTAGCCGAGCGCCCGTCCGCGCGGCAGGATCGTCACCTTGTGCACGGGGTCGTTGCCCGGGAACGCCGCCGCGACCAGCGCGTGGCCGCCCTCGTGGTAGGCGGTGATGAGCTTCTCCTTCTCGCTCATCAGCCGGGTCCGTCGCTGCGGGCCTGCGATCACCCGGTCGATCGCCTCGTCGAGTGAGAAGTCGGTGATCAGCTTCTGGTTGGACCGCGCGGTCAGCAGGGCGGCCTCGTTGAGGACGTTCTCGAGGTCGGCACCGGTGAAGCCCGGCGTACGTCGCGCCACCGCCAGCAGGTCGATGCCCGTCTCGAGCGGCTTGCCCCGCGCGTGCACCTGCAGGATCTGGTGCCGGCCGGCGAGGTCGGGGGCGTCGACCGCGATCTGCCGGTCGAAGCGACCTGGCCGCAGGAGGGCTGGGTCGAGGACGTCCGGGCGGTTGGTCGCGGCGATCAGGATCACGCCGCCGCGTACGTCGAAGCCGTCCATCTCGACCAGCAACTGGTTGAGGGTCTGCTCGCGCTCGTCGTGACCGCCGCCCATGCCCGCCCCGCGGTGCCGTCCGACGGCGTCGATCTCGTCGATGAACACGATCGCAGGCGCGTTCTCCTTGGCCTGCTCGAACAGGTCGCGTACCCGGCTGGCGCCGACGCCGACGAACATCTCGACGAAGTCGGAGCCGGAGATGGAGTAGAAGGGGACGCCCGCCTCGCCGGCGACGGCCCGCGCCAGCAGCGTCTTGCCGGTGCCCGGGGGCCCGTAGAGCAGCACGCCCTTGGGGATCTTGGCGCCGACGGCCTGGAACTTCGCCGGCTCCTGGAGGAACTCCTTGATCTCGCCGAGCTCCTCCACCGCCTCGTCGACGCCGGCCACGTCGCCGAACGTGGTCTTCGGCATGTCCTTCGAGATCAGCTTCGCGCGCGACTTGGCGAACTGCATGACCCCGCGTCCGCCGCCGCCCTGCACCTGGTTCATCAGGAAGAGGAACAGCAGGATGATCAGCACGAACGGCAGAAGCGTGGTGACGATCTGGGCGATCACGCTCGGGTGGCTGATCTTCACGTTGACCGCATCGGCGGGCAGATGGCCGTCGTCGATCTGCGTCTGGATGTCGTCGAAGAGCTTCTGCTGGGTGCCGTCGAGCCAGTGCGCGGAGACCTCGCTGCCCTGCGGGCGGACGTCGGGCTTCAGCGTGGCCTTGATGGTCTGGTCACCCCCGTCGATCAGGGTGACCTCCTTGACCTGGCCGGACGTGATGTAGGAGTCCATCTGACCGGTGGTGATCTCGTCGGAGCCGCCCGGGGACGCGATGAACTGCAGCGCAAGCAGGAGGAGCAGCACGAGGCCTACGATCCACAGCCACGGGCTTCGAAGGATTCGCTTCACGGGACTCTCTCGACGACGAACGCTGCCCACCGGCGCCGCGCCGGAGAACACTGGTCAGAACACTGAATTCTGAGAATGACGACGGTACACGTCATCCCCAATGTTCATTGTCCCCTGCGAAACCCACATCACCTACTCGGGGACGGCGTTCTTACTGGTCAGGCCCGCCCCGTGGCGGCGCGAGCAGGTCGAGGCGGACCTCCGGGGAACCCAACGAGGTCGCGGTGGTGCCACGTCGCACGAATTCACGGCCGAGGGGCCAGCGGACGACGTACTGGTCTCCGGTCGGCTCGTCGTACCGGATGAACGTGACGTCGTCGATCTCGACCCGGAAGAGGTGGAAATGTCCGGGGTCCGGCTCCCAGCCGAGGCACTCCTTCACCTCGGCCGCATACCCCTCCTGGACGGCTCGCGACTCCTCGGACACCGCAACCCCTCGGATCTTGAACTCTCCGGCGGAGCCGTCGCGGCCGGTCACGACGCTGTGCACGAGGACGCGCGGGTCCCGACCCAGGTCGCGTGCCTTGGTGGACCGCCACAACATCGACAGCCAGAGGTCGCCCTCCCACAGCAGCGGCTCGACCGGGCTGATCCGAGGTGAGCCGTCCGCGCGGACCGTGCCGACGAGCACCACCCCTGGGCCCACGAGTCGCTCTTCGCCGACGCCCGCCAGACGGGGAGCATCGGCGACGAGGTCCTGCCACCGCATGACGCACCTCCTGTAAGCGAGCGTGCCACGGAGCAGGGACAGCGGGGCAGGGACAGCGGGGGCAAGGACGTCGGGCTCCCGCAGCGGGTTTCGACTCGGCGGCCCCTACATCAGCTGTAGACGTGGGGCGCCAGGGTGCCGATGTCGCGCAGGTTGCGGTACCTCTGCCGGTAGTCCAGCCCGTAGCCGACCACGAAGTCGTTGGGGATGTCCCACCCGACGTACTTCACGTCCAGCGGCATCTGCACCGCCTCCGGCTTGCGCAGCAGCGTGCAGATCTCGACGCTGGCGGGATGGCGGCTGGCGAGGTTCGAGGTGACCCAGCTCTGGGTGAGGCCGGTCTCGATGATCTCGTCGACGATCAGGACATGCCGACCGGTGATGTCGGTGTCCAGGTCCTTCAGGATCCGCACCACCCCGCTGGACTTGGTCCCCGAGCCGTAGGAGCTGATCGCCATCCAGTCCATCTCGAGGTGCCGCGGCAGCGCTCGAGCCAGGTCGACCATCACCATCGCCGCTCCGCGCAGGATGCCGACGATCAGCAGGTCCTTGCCCTCGTAGTCCGCGGCGATCTGCTGGGCCAGCTCGTCGAGCCTGTCCTGGATCTGCTTCTCGGTGAACAGAACCTCGACGAGGTCGTCCTCGACCTGGGTGGCGTCCATGGCGAGAACGTTAGCCTCGATCGGTGCCCGTGACGCGGTCGAAGCGGAGTACGCCGTCGCGGCGCGACGCCCGCACGTGGCCGGGCAGGTCGACCCACTTCTGTCCGTGCCAAGCCGTCACCAGAGCATCTACGGCGAGCACGTGCTGGTGGAACGTCTCGCCGGCGGGAGCCCCGGCCTCGACCGCTGCCGCTCGCAGGACGCGCGTCCGGATCGGGGGGGCCAGCCGCGCGAGCACGTCGAGCGAGAGCCCCGCCTCGACCGTGGCCTCGGCGCCCGCCTGCGCGGCGTACTCGTCGAGGAGCTCCATGTCGCCCCGCAACAGGTCGGCCGTCCGGCCCAGCGCCTCGGTGACACCGGGGCCGAGCTCCTCCTCGAGCACCGGCAGGACCCGCCGGCGTACCCGCACCCGGGTGAACGCCGGATCGAGGTTGTGCGGGTCGTCCCACGTCTGGAGCCCCTCGACCTGGCACGCGGTGACGGTGTCGGCGTGCGCGACGTCGAGCAACGGGCGGCGGTAGTGCTCGAACTCACGCCGCATGCCGGCGATCGCACGGCCGCCCGACCCGCGCGCGAGGCCCATCAGCACGGTCTCGGCCTGGTCGTCCAGGGTGTGCCCGAGCAGCACCGCCTCGGCCTCGAACCGCTCACGGATCTGGTCCAGCAGGGCGTAGCGGCCGGCGCGGGCCGCGGCCTCCGGACCCAGCCCGGGCGCCTGGACCGAGGCACGGGCGCTGACCGTCTCGTCGACCCCCAGGGTGACGAGCTGGGCGACGACGCGTTCGGCGTGCTCGGCCGAGCCCTCCTGGAGGCCGTGGTCGACGGTCGCGCCGATGACGTACCAGCCCTGCTGACGGGCCTCGTTGACGGTGGCCGACGCGAGCGCCAGCGAGTCCGCACCTCCGCTGCACGCCACCACCAGACGGGCACCCGGCTCGAGGTCGGCGAGACCCCGGCGTACGGCGTGGCGCACGGCCGCGAGGGACGGGTGGAGGCTCATGGTCGGCCCACGGTGCGGTCAGGCGCGGTGCACGCGCGCGATCCACCTGTCGGGGTCGTGGATCTCGGTCAGCGTGGGTAGGTTCTCGGAGGTCGCCCAGACGGCGTTGAACTCGGCCATCCCGGTCTTCTCGACGACAGCCCGGACGAAGCGGGAGCCGTCGCGGTACTGCGCCATCTTGGCCTCGAGGCCGAGCAGCTTGCGCAGCAGCCGGTCGAGCGTCCCGACCCCCTTGCGGCGCTCGTTGAAGCTGCCGCGGATCTCCGTGACGGTCGGGATCACCGACGGCCCGACGCCGTCCATGACGAAGTCGGCGTGCCCCTCGAGCAGCGACATCACGGCGGTCACGCGGTCGAGGATCTCCTTCTGCTCCGGAGATCCGAGGACGTCGAGGAGGCTGCCACCGCGGCCGTTCTTGATCGCCTCGGAGATGCGCTTGAGTCCCTCGTCGAGGAACCGTTGCGGCTCCACGGTCCCGGCCAGCGCGTTGAACTCCGCGAAGAGGTGGTCGCGCATCCACGGGACAGCGGTGAACTGGACCCGGTGGGTCTCCTCATGGAGGCACACCCAGAGCCGGAAGTCCCGCGGGTCGGCGCCGAGCTCGCGCTCGACGTGGACGACGTTGGGTGCGATCAGGAGCAACCGGCCGTGGGGGTCGTGGAACGGGTCGAACTGTCCGAGCACCTTGCTCGCCATGAAGCCGAGCAGCCCGCCCACCTCGGCACCGGTGATCCGCGAGCCGACGGCCTGGGTGACCGGCCCCGGCGGGCCCTTCCGTTCGGCGACCTTGTCGATGACCGGGGAGAGCAGCTTCGCGAAGCCGTCGGCGTTGGCCCGCACCCAGGCAGCCCGGTCGACGACGAGCACCGGGGCCGTGAGGTCTCCGGCGTCGAGACCGGTGAACTCGTGCACGTACGACGTCGACCGCTCGGCCCCGGCCCGCAGCTCGGCGACGGTCTCCGCGGCCTCGTCCTCGGAGACCTGCGGTCCGGCCCCCGCCAGCCACGACCCCATCGAGACCGCGAGGGACCAGTCGACCATCTCCGTCGTCATGCCGCCGAGCCTACGTGCCGCCGAGGTGGGAGTTCTCCGGCACCGAAGTGGGAGTTCTCCCGAACGGTTGCGCGGATTTGTCCCATCTGGGGCGGCGGAGAGGTCCCACTTGGGCACGGGAGAAGTCCCACTTCGGCCCCTGGTCAGCATCGGCAGGTGGCGAGCGCGGACGCCAGGCGGTCGAGCGCGGCCCGGGTGTCGAGGGTCTCGGCGTACTTCACGTGGTTGCTGACGAACGCGAAGACCAGGACGCGTCCTCGGGCGTCCGTCGTGATCCCGGCCAGGGCACTGGTGCCGGTCAGAGTGCCGGTCTTCGCGCGGACCAGACCGCGGCCGGGGCTGTCGTCGAAGCGGTAGCCCAGAGACCCGTCGTACGCCGCGACCGGTAGGCCGGTGATCACCGAGCGGAGCTCGGGGTGGTCGGGGGACGACGCCAGCTGGAGCACCTGCACCAGGGTGTCGGCGTCGAGGCGGTCGTGGCGCGACAGGCCGCTGCCGTCCTGGATCCTCGCGTCGCGCAGATCGATCCCGAGACCGCTCAGCACCTTCGTCACCCCGCGCACGCCTCCGTCGAACGACCCATCCCCCTCGACCGCGAGACCCACCTGGTGGGCCAGCACCTCAGCGGCCTCGTTGTCGCTGACCTGGAGCACCCGCTCGACGATGTCGGAGACCGGACGGCTGGTGACCCGGGCGATCTCGCGGGTGCCGCCGGGTGCCTTCGTCGGGACGATCTTCGGCTCGACCTTCACCCCCTCCTTCTCCAGGTACGTCGCGAACAGCTGCGCCGCAGTCGCCGGGGGATCGGGGACGCGACCCTCGCCGTCGGGGTCCGACCCCTGGTCCGCCCACAGTGCGGTGATCGGCGTGACGACGTCGGGGATGTAGGTCTTCGGCCAGTGCGGGTCGACCCGCGGGCCGGTGAAGAGTGAGGCGTCGTACGCAAGTCGAACCGACCGGTCCCCGCGGGCGCGGAGCTCCCGGGCGGTGAGGCGTGCCAGGGTCTGCAGGCTCGCGTCGTGACGGGCCGGGCCGTCGGCCGGCTGCTTGCTCGCCAGGAACGGGTCGCCGCCACCGACCAGGACGATCCTCTTCCTGCCGTCCTTGACGACGCGCGTCGCGAAGGTGTGATCCGGACCGAGCGCCTCGAGGGCCGCGGCCGAAGTCAGGAGCTTGAGGGTCGACGCGGGGGTCGACGATCCGTGGCCGAGGTCGAGCACGGGGCGCCCGTGGAGCGGCGCCACGACCGCCCGCAGGTCGGCCAGGTGCGGATCGACCAGGGCAGCGGCGAGCCCTCGGCGTACCGCTACGGCTGAGGGCCGACCTGACTGCGCCGGTCTCGCGACCGGGCGTGGGGTCGGCGCGGTCGGGGCCGTGAAGCCCGGGACGGGGGCCACGATCGGTGCGACGTCGTCGCCGAGCCACTGGTCGAGGCGCCCGGTCTCGTACGCCGCGACCCCGCCGCCGGCGAGCGCCAGGACCAGGACCCCCGCCACCCACGCGAGCACGCGCCGACGGCTGCGGCGCCGCCGAGGGTCGGTCCGGGCCACGCGGGGCTCCTTTCAGCTCGCGCGTGGTCGCGACAGGGTCGACCGACGGCTCCGCATGTGGTGGTTCACGGTGCCCGGTTTGGGCACGGGGGTTCATTCTGCGGGAGACTGGCGACGAAGCCACGCCCTGGGCCGACCGTCGGGTGCGTGACGACAGGGGACCGGAGACCTGGAGGGCATGGTGCTGGAGTTCGACGTACTGGTGGAGATCCCGAAGGGGAGCCGCAACAAGTACGAGGTCGACCACGAGTCCGGGCGGATCAGGCTCGACCGGACCCTGTTCACCGCCACGCAGTACCCGGCCGACTACGGCTACATCGAGGACACCCTCGGCCAGGACGGCGACCCGCTGGACGCTCTGGTGCTCCTCCTCGGAGAGCCGACGTTCCCCGGCTGCCTGATCAAGTGCCGGGCTGTCGGGATGTACCGGATGACCGACGAGAAGGGCGCGGACGACAAGGTGCTGTGCGTCCCGGTCTCCGACCCTCGTCTGGAGCACCTGCGCGACATCAACCACCTGCCGAAGTTCGACCGCCTCGAGATCGAGCACTTCTTCACCGTCTACAAGGACCTCGAGCCCGGGAAGTCGGTCGAGGGTGCCGACTGGGTCGGGCGCGACGCAGCCGAGGAGGAGGTCCAGGCGTCCTTCCGCCGGCGCCGCGAGTCCGACGCCCCGTCGCAGGACCCAGCCGCGCAGGCGGACTCGGCGCACCACACCGAGCTGTCCTAGCCGTGTCCGCCACCGCCCACGGGTCCCACGACTTCGCCGAGGATCCGCGCAACCACGACGTCCTGATCCACGTCAACGGTGCGCTGGTCCCGCGGGCTCAGGCGGTCGTCTCGGTGTTCGACGCCGGCTTCGTCCTCGGTGACGGCGTGTGGGAGGGCGTCCGTGTCCACGCCGGCCACCCGGCGTTCCTCGACCAGCACCTCGACCGGCTGTGGGAGGGTGCGCGAGCGATCGCCCTGGACATCGGGCTCACCCGTGACGAGCTCACCGCTCGCATCTACGAGACGCTGCGTGCCAACAAGATGACCGACGGCGTGCACGTGCGGCTGATGGTCACGCGCGGGCCGAAGTCCACGCCGTACCAGGACCCACGCTTCTCGGCGGGCCCGGCGACGGTCGTGATCGTCGCCGAGCACAAGGACCCGCTGCCGACGACGGTCGAGCAGGGCCTGTCGTTGTTCACCGTTCATGTGCGTCGCGCCTCGCCGGACACGCTCGACCCGAAGCTCAACGCGCACAGCAAGCTGAACGACATCACCGCCTGCATCCAGGCCTACACCGCCGGAGCGGACGAAGCGCTGATGCTCGACCCGCAGGGCTTCGTGGCGACCTGCAACAGCACGCACTTCTTCGTCGTACGCCGGGGCGAGGTCTGGACGTCGACCGGCGCCTACTGCCTCGGCGGGATCACTCGCGCCAATGTGCTCCGCGTCTGCCGCGAGTGCGGAATCCCCAGCCAGGAAAGGCTCTTCAGCCTTACCGACGTCTACTCGTCAGACGAGGCGTTCGTGACCGGGACGTTCGCCGGCGTCGTCCCGGTGCACACGGTCGACGGCCGCACGATCGGCTCGGGCGGACGCGGCCCGGTGGTGACCCGTCTCCAGGAGCTGTACGCCGACCTGGTGCGGCGGGACGTCGCCTCTCGCGCCGCACCTTCGACCGCGACGTGACCATCCGGCTCGCCTGCTGGTCCGGGCCTCGCAACATCTCGACCGCGACCATGCGGGCCTGGGAGAACCGGCCGGACACCGAGGTCGTCGACGAGCCGCTGTACGCCTGGTACCTCGCCCGCACGGGCCTCGATCATCCCGGCCGCTCCGAGGTGATCGAGGCCGGCGAGACCGACTGGCGCCGGGTGGTCGACTTGCTGACCCGACCGTGGCCGGATGGGCCGGTGCTCCAGTACCAGAAGCACATGGCCCAGCACCTTCTCCCCGAGCTTCCACGCGAGTGGATCTCCTCGCTGCACAACGTGCTGTTGATCCGAGACCCGGCCGAGGTGGTGTCGTCGTACCTCCGCTCCCGGACGTCGGTCGCGTCCGACGACATCGGGATCCTGCAGCAGCTGGAGCTGCAGGTCCTGCTCGGACCGTCGGTGCCGATCATCGACTCGGCGGACTTCCTGCGCTCGCCCGAGGCCTACCTCCGCTGGCTCTGCTCCTACGTCGGTGTCGACTTCACCGACGCGATGCTGTCGTGGCCGCCGGGCTCCCGGGACAGCGACGGAGTGTGGGCGCCGTACTGGTATCACGCCGTGCTCCTGTCGACCGGGTTCGAGCCGTACCAACCCCGGCGGGTCGACCTCACGCAGGAGGGCGAGGCCGTGGTCGCGAGGACCCGGCCGGCGTACGAGCGGTTGTACGACGCGCGCCTGGTGCTCTGAGCCTGGGGCCGCGCTGCGGGCGGATACCCGGTGAGCCGGGTATCCCGTCGCTTCTCAGCCGATGCAACACCCCCGAAGCGACGGGAGTGCCTCATCCCTGTGACAGGAGGGGTTTCTGTGGCTCGCCCTCGTCCGACTCATGGCCGGGCGGGTCCCACCAGTGGTGCTCGACCCGCCACCCGTGCTGGAGCAGCGTCAGGCCGGTGAAGAACAACAGCGGCGCCTGGGGCGGGTAGCCGCGACCTGGCACGAGCGCCGCGGTGCCCACCGGCTCTCCCGCCGGGTCGAACGACGGGGCGAAGACGCCGCGGATGCGGACCACGGGATCATCCCCAGCGCAGCGTGGCCGATCCCACAACCACAATCCCACCTCGGCGCGGGAGAAGTCCCACCTCGGCGCGGGAGAAGTCCCACCTCGGCGCGGGAGAAGTCCCACCTCGGCGTCAGCCGAGGAGGTCGGGGGAACGCAGCAGCGCGGGTGGTACGCCGTACGCGTCCACCAGGTCCACGGCCAGCGGCCGGATCTTCCGGCACAGGTCGTTGACCTCGCGGGTGATCGCCTTCGACCTGGACGCTCGGAGCCGACCGTGCTCCATGAACCACGCCCGGTCCTTCTCGATCGTGGACAGGGCATACAGGTCGCAGAGCAGGTTGAGCGCCACCTTGAGGTCGCCGTCGGGCAGGTCGGCCGTCTTGGCCACGAACGCCTCGAGGACCAGCCGCTCGACGTGCGCGCGAGCCGAGGCAAGCACATGGTCCTGGGCGCGGGAGAAGACCTCACCGGGGTTCAGTCCCTCGTCGATGCCACGCTTGAGCCGCCGGGCGACACCGGAGATCGTGTGCTCCTCCCGGAAGCGGAGCATCGCGAGCTGGTAGTTCGGGTCGAGCAGCCCGGCCTCCTGGTCCCATTCGTCGTCCGCGCCGGGCAGTACGTCCTTGATCGCCTCGAGCAGCTTGTGCGCGGCGGTCCGCTCGATCAGAGTCTCCAGCGCCTGCTCCGCGACGAAGCGCACCATGCCGAGCTGGTCGAGGTCCTCGAAGTCGCTGGCGTAGTCGGTGAGCAGGCCCTTGGCGACGAGCTGGAGCAGGACGTGGTTGTCCCCCTCGAACGTCGTGAACACGTCGGTGTCCGCCTTGAGCGCGGCGAACCGGTTGACGGACAGGTAGGCCGCACCACCGCACGCCTCACGACACTCCTGGATGGTCCGGGTCGCGTGCCAGGTGCCGAGCGCCTTGGTGCCTGCAGCCCGCGACTCCAGCTCGCGCCGTGCCTGCTCGTCCTCGTCCTCGCCCGACTCCACCGAGAAGACGTCGTGGGTCCGCAGGGCCAGGGTCTCCTGGGCGAAGTGCAGCGCATAGTTCTCCGCCAGCAGCGGGAACAACCGTCGCTGGTGCAGCCCGTAGTCGAGGAGCAGCTCCTCCTCGTCCTGTGAGGTCGCGTTGAACTGGCGCCGCCGTACGCCGTACCTCACCGCCAGGGTCAGCGCCACCTTGGCGGCATTGATGCCGGCCCCACCCACGCTCACGCGGCCCTGCACCAACGTGCCGAGCATCGTGAAGAACCTCTTGTCCGGGTTGGCGATCGGACTCTCGTACCGGCCGTCGTCGGTGACGTCCGCGAACCGGTTGAGGAGGTTGTTGCGCGGGATCCGGACGCCGTCGAACCAGAGGCGGCCGTTGTCGACCCCGTTCAGTCCCATCTTCAGTCCGTCATCCTCGACCCGGATCCCCGCCAGGACCTCGCCATCGCGACGGAGCGGGACCACGAACGCGTGCACCCCGTGGCCCTTCCCGTCGACCTCGAGCTGAGCGAAGACCACGGCCACGTCGGCGTGCTGCGCGGCGTTGCCGATGTAGTCCTTGCGGGAGGGGTCGTCCGGTGTGGTGATGACGAACTCGTCCGCCTGCGGGTCGTACGCCGCGGTGGTGCCGAGCGCCTGGACATTGGAGCCGTGCCCCGACTCGGTCATCGCGAAGCAGCCCAGCAGCCGCCCGGCGACCAGGTCCTCGAGGTAGGCGTCGTGGTGCCGCTTCGAGCCGAGCATCAGGATCGCTCCGCCGAACAGCCCGAACTGCACGCCGACCTTCACCAGCACCGACAGGTCTCCGAAGGCGAGCGTCTCGAACGCCGCGATCGAGGCGCCCAGGTCTCCCCCTCCGCCGTACTCCTCCGGGAAGCCCAGTCCGGTCTGACCGGTGCCGGCCATCACCAACAGGAGGTCCTTGACCCGTTCCCGGAACTCCGGGCGTGACATCGTCTCGGCCTCGTCGAGCACGCCGGCGTACTCGGTGAGGTTGTCGCGCACGAGGTCACGTACCTCGGCGTACCTCCCGTCGAGGAGCCGCCTCATCTCCCCGACGTCGACCTGTGGCTGTCGGTACGCCGACGTCTCGGTGCCGGTCCGGGTGGTGTCCGCCATGGGGGGACCGTACCCACGGGTTGGGGTGTCGGCTCACGGCGACGACCTCGCGCGCTCGGTCGCGCGCACGCTCGTTCTCGCGCTACCACGCCCGACCCTCGTTCCTCGGGCGCGGCTGCGTGGCTAAGGACGCGCGAAGAAGTTCGGGGAGATCCAGTAGTACATCGACACCTCTTCGACGTCACGGCCGGTGCGGGGGGCCTGGATGATCATCCCGTTCCCGGCGTACAGCGCGACGTGGTAGATCGACGACGGACTGCTGGAGG
>JAICSC010000078.1 GCA_025937085.1 Nocardioides sp. | reverse complement strand
GAAGGCCGTCGAGGGACGTGTCGGCTCGATCCCGATCGTGACCAGGTGTCCGTCCCGCCCGACCTCGACCGCCAGCGTGACGGCGCGCGCCAGGGCAGCTCGGTCGCGCACGACGTGATCGGCCGCGAACGAACCCATCACCGCCTCGGGGTCGGCCCGCTCGAGCACCGCCGCCGCCCACCCGATCGCGGCCGTCGAGTCGCGCGGGGAGGGCTCGGCGAGGATCCGCTCCGTCGAGAGCCGCGGCAGCTGAGCCAGCACCGCGTCGCGATGGCGCGAGCCGGTCACCACGAGCAGTCGCTCCTCGGCCAGCGGCGTCAGCCGTTCGGCCGTCTCCTGCAGCAGCGAGCGGCCGCTGCCGGTCAGGTCGTGCAGGAACTTCGGAGAACCGGCCCGCGACAGCGGCCACAACCGGGTCCCCGAACCCCCGGCCGGGACGACGGCCCAGAAGTGCTCGATGCCAGGCATGGCCGCCACCTTAGATGTTGGACAGGCGTATGGCCGACCTCCGTAGGGTGACGCACGATGACGACGTTCCCGCAGGTGCTCGCACGGCTGCTCGCGGCCGATCCCGCCCGGCCGCTGGTGACCTTCTACGACGACGCAACCGGTGAGCGCACCGAGCTCTCGGTGACCACCTGGGCCAACTGGGTCGCGAAGGTCGCCTCGCTCCTCGCCGACGAGCTCGACATCGAGCATGGCAGCCGACTGCTGGTCGACCTGCCGCCGCACTGGCTCGGCACGGTGGTGCTCGGCGCCGCGTGGAGCTGCGGGATCGAGGTGGTGTGGGACGACGCCGTGCACCGGCCCGACGCCGTGGTGACCGGGCCTGCCGGCCTCGAGCGTTGGGCGACCGAGGCGGAGCGGATCCCCGTCGTCGCGTCGGCGCTCCAGCCGCTCGCCGGGCGGTTCCCGGACGGCGTACCCGACGGAGTGCACGACCTCGGCGTCGAGGTCTGGTCGCAGCCCGACGCGTACGTCGCGTTCCCGGGACCCGAGGACGACGACCCCGCCGTCGCGGGAACCTCGCACGCCGACCTCTGGCGGTCGGCCGCCGCCGGTGATCACCTCACCGGCGGCGGCCGCCTCCTGTCGGAGGCGAACCCGGCTTCCCCTTCCGGATTGGCCTCCCTCACCGAACCGCTGGCCTGCAGCGGTTCTCTGGTCCTGGTCACCCGCGCCTCGACCCAGCGGCGGGAACGGATCGCGGCCGACGAGCGGATCACCGATCGCTACCCGACGGAGCCGGGCCGCCCGGGTCAGAGCTGAGCAGCTAGCCCGCCAGGTCGTACCCCTTGAACCCGCCGCCGAGGAACACCGGCCGGTAGAAGCCGTTGCTCCTGCCCGGCAGCGCGTAGAGCCGCCCGGTCCCCTTCGCCCGGACGATCAGGTCCGGATGTCCGGTCAGCTGGAGGTCGCTGATCCCGAGCGTCCAGTCGTACGGCAACAGGTCGGCCGAGAGCCTCGACGGAGCGTGTAGACCCCCAGGGCCGTTGCCGTGCAGCAGCGTCACGGTGTGACCGCGGCGTACCAGGCTGTCCGGGGCTCCGTCCCCGTCCCAGCGACCGACCCCGATCGGGGTGCCTGCGCTGATCGTGCCGTAGACCGCGTAGGACTTCTTGAAACCGGCCGACCCCCTGCCGGGGTAGACCCTCATCACGCCCTTGTGCGGCTGCCCGATCAGGTCGGGGAACCCGTCACCGGTCATGTCGCCGACGGCCGTCAACCTGCTCACCGACCCGAACCCGCGGCCGAGCACCTTGGCCCGCGTCAGATGGCCGTGCCCGTCACCTCGCCACAACACGAGGTTGCCGGTGGTCTGGCGGGTGACCACGTCGCCGTAGCCGTCGCGGTCCCAGTCGCCGGCCACCATGACCCGATCGGACTTCGAGAAGTCGGCCCCGGTGTCGATCGGCTTGCCGAGGTCGAAGCCGCCGGCGTTGACCCACGCCACGACCCGGGACCCGAGGACGGCGAACAGGTCCGCCGCGCCCGACCCCGCGACGTTGCCCACGGTCACGTGAGTCGCACCGGCGAGGTGTGTCACCACCGGCCCGACCCGACGGTGGAACGTGCCGTGGCCGCTGCCGGGCAGGACGTAGGTGTCGCCCGTCCTGCGCTCGCGGACCACCAGGTCGCGGCGACCGTCGTGGGTCAGGTCGCCCGCACCGGCGATCACGTCGTACCGGCCGAACCGCCCGGGGATCTGGACGCGGTTGGCGAACGTCGCGTTGCCGCGGCCGGCGTACAGCCACAGGTGGCCGTCGGGGTCACGGGCCACCAGGTCGGGATGACCGTCGCCGTCGAGGTCGCCCGCTGCGGAGACCAGGTTGTAGGAGCTCATCCCGGTGCCGCCGCGCGCGCGCTTGAAGCCCCCGCCCGCCTTCTGGAGGAACACCACGAGCGCGCCGTTGGCCGGGTTCCGCGCGGCGAGGTCGCTACGGCCGTCACCGTTGAGGTCCCCGGGTGCGAGCAGCTGGTCGAGCCCGCGGAACCTGGTCATGGTCTTGGAGGTCCCCGCGAACGTCCCCTGGGCGGTGCCCGGGTGCACCTGCACGCTGCCGTCGCGCAGGCGCACCAGAAGGTCGTGGCGGCCGTCACCGGTGATGTCGCCGGTGACCGCGAGCCGGGTGGACCCGGAGACGCCCGACGCGATGGTGGTCGTGGTCGGGAAGCGGATCAGCCCGCCGGTCGGCACGACGAACGCCTCGCCGTCGCGCGCGCGCCGTACGACGACGTCCGGCGCCGGCGTCGAGGCCAGGTTGGACTCCAGCTGCCGGCCCGACCACCCGCGCTGCGCGGCGGCCGCGAGCCTTCGGATCTTGGGGAGCTTGTTGTAGAGGTACTGACCCGGACACAGGGTCGCGGCCGCGTCGCGGTGTCCGTTGATGGCCTGGAACCACCTCTTGGTGACCCACTGGTGCGTCGACGAGGCGGTCACGCCGTGCAGCGACAGCTTCCAGGCGAAGAGCGTGGCGTAGGCCTGGATCATCGCCGCGCTGGGCCTGGCGATCTGGTAGTTGCCGATGGCCGAAGCCCCGAAGGAGTCGTCGTTGTAACCGAGCGTGTGGGCGCCCACGACGGGCCGGTCGACGCCGCCGTACCGGCCCTCCCAGATCCGGCCGAAGCGGTCGATCAGGTAGTTGTAGCCGATGTCGCTCCAGCCGCGGGACTTCACGTGGTAGGCGTAGATGCTGCGCAGGATGCCCGGCACCTCGCGGCGCGTGTAGTTGTTGGCGTTGACCGTGTGGTGGACGAAGCCGGCGTGCACGTCGCCGTAGTGCAGCGACGACTTGCCCCGGATGCTCTCGTCGGCGCCCCACTGCTTGCGGGAGTAGATCACCGGCTGCGGCGTGAACACGGCTGCGGCCAGCCGGGCGGTGTCCGAGGACCCGTCCGTCTCCGCCGTGGCCAGCTTCTGGTCGAGTACGGCGGCGGCCGCGACCGAGTCGCTGCCGTCGTTGCCGTCCATGCTGCTGGTGTCGATCGCGGCCCGCTCCTCGGCGGTGTGTCGAGCATGACCGGGCGCGATCACGGCGAGCTTCATGTCCGGGGGCAGGGGACGGTCCGACACGACCCGCACCTGCACGTCGCCGACCTCGCCCACCAGCACCGGATCGGTACCGGGCCGAGCGTGGCGAGCCTCCGCCGACCCCGGGTCCGGGCCGTGGTCGGGGTCGTACGGGACGTCGGTCCAGCGGGTCCAGCCGCCGTCGGTGCGAGTGCGGGCCTTGACCGTCAGGCCGGTCTCCGGGATCGCGACGCCGTGCGCCCAGGTGACGCCGACCTCACCGAACCCCGTCACCGGCTGGGGCGTGGTGGTCAACGTGCTGACCCCGCCGCGCTGCGGGGCGACGACCCGGGCCGAGCTGGTGGGGATCGCGCGGCCGGCGGTCTCGGCGGGTGCCGTCAGCTGGACCTCGCGGACGTGCGGCTTCACCGGTGCGGTCGGGACCCGCGACGCCTTGATCGCCTCCGCGGTGTACGCCGCCAGCGCGGCAGCGGGGCTGTGGGCCGAGCCCCCGCCGGTGGTCTCCGGACCGGTGCCGACCACGTCGAGGGTCACCACGCCCGCCGCCGGGGTGAGCGCAGCGAGCACGACACCGAGGGCCAGCAGCTGCTGGCAGGCGGTGACGAAGCGACTGCGGTTCGGGGTCACGACGCTGCTCCAGATGTGCGGGGGAAGGAGTCACACGAGCAGCAAGTTTCACACTGGTCACACTGGTCGAGAAGAGGTTCCGATTAACTACAATTCTGTAATTTTCTCGAGGAAGCGAAGAGGCCGAGGAGCGGGCTTGCTCGACTGCGCGGTCAGATGTCCGCCCCCAGCTCCTCGTCCATCGACTCCTCGTTCAGCTCCGGATCGTCGCTGTCGTCATCGTCGTCGTAGCGGAGGTACTTGATGCCCTCGTCGACGGGACCGTCGAAGCCCAGGGTGCCCTTCTCCAGGACCAGGAGCCGGTCGCACATCTTGCGGACGCTGCCGGGGGCGTGGCTGACGTAGAACAGGGTCGTGCCGCTGCTGCGGATCTCCTGCATCTTCGCCAGGCACTTCTTCTTGAACGGCCGGTCGCCGACGGCCAGGACCTCGTCGGCCAGGAAGATGTCGGCGTCGACGTGGATGGCGACCGCGAAGCCCAGACGGGCGAACATGCCCGAGGAGTAGTGCCCGACGGGTGAGTCGAGGAAGCGGCCGATGTCGGCGAACTCGACGATGGAGTCGAACTTGCGCCGGGTCTCGGCCTCGGTCATGCCGAGGATGGCGGCGTTCAGGTAGACGTTGTCGCGGCCGGTCAGCTGCGGGTGGAAGCCGGCGCCGGTGGCGATGAGGCCGGCGATCCGGCCCCGCGTCAGCACCTTGCCGGAGTCGGGACGCATGATCCCGTTGATCATCTTCAACAAGGTGCTCTTGCCGGAGCCGTTGAGGCCCATCAGGCCGATGGACTCGCCCTGCCGGACGGTGAACGACACGTCGTTGACGGCCAGGAACGAGTTGCTGAGCTCCTGCTGCCGCAGCATGGCCACGCTCATCTGCTTGATCGTGCGGTGGTAGCGCAGCGTGAACGTCTTGGACACGTGCCGCACGACGATCGAGCGGTCGTCCTGCCGCTTCACAGCAGCCGCTCCGGGATACGTCGTTCCAGCCTGGTGAACGTCGACTGGGCGAAGGCGAGGACCACCAGGCTGATCAGCAGGGCGCGCAGGCTCAGCCACAGCAGTCCCGGCGGCATGTCCATTGCTGCGGTGTGCGCCGGGTTGCTGGTGGCGCCCACCCAGAACGCTCGCTGGAAGTCGAGCACCGCCTCGGAGATCGGGTTCAGCAGGTAGATCGTGGTGTGGCCGCCGAACCGCTGGGCGACCAGGGTGTAGGGGTACATCATCGGCACGCCGAACCGCACGAAGTTCGTCAGCACGTTCACGGCGTTGGACACGTCGCGCAGGAAGACGTTGGCTGCGCTGAACATCAGGGCCAGGGCGGTGCCCAGGGTCATGCTGATCAGCAGCCCGATCACGCCGATGACGATGCCGTACGGGTCGGGGTGCCAGCCCGCGATCCACGTCGCCAGCAGCAGGATCATCAGCTGCGGCACGACGTGGAACAGCGAGACCAGCATCGAGGCCACGGGGAACATCTCGCGAGGCACGGCCATCTTCTGCACCAGCGCCTTGTTCCGCACGATCGAGCGGGTGCCGGCGTTCATCGTCTCGGTAAAGAAGTGCACGATGATCAGGCCGGTGAACACGTGCACCGCGAACGCCTCGGTGCGCTGGGCGCGGCCGAACAGGATGCCCATGACGAAGTAGTAGATGAAGAACTGCGACATCGGGTTGACGTAGGACCACACCAGACCGAGCACCGAGCTCTGGTAGCGAGCGGCGATCTCGCGGCGTACCAGCAGGGTCAGGATGTAGCGGTGGCTGAAGACCTCCAAGAGGCCCTGCTGCGACCACGGCGGGCTCAGCGGCGCATCGACACGGCGCTTGGTGGTGGTCGCCTCGGCGGGAGTGCTCATGGAGTCATTCCTCGGGCTCGGTCCAAGGCCGGAAGGTCTCCTCCCAGGCCTCGGGCGAGGTGATCTCCCCGAGCGCGGCGCGGTAGCGGGCCGACAGGTCGTCCCACTCGCGTCTCAGGCGGAGGTGGATCTCGATCGATCGACGGAGCAGGTCGCGGTAGTGCTGCGGGTCGCGGCGATAGAGCGCCGCGGCGGTGCCGTCCGGCATCGACACCACCGCCGAGTCGTGCCCTGCGAGGCGGTACCACTTGTTGTCCATGCCCGCGACCTCGGTCTCCGGGAACCTCTCGGCCATGGGCCTGACCTTGGTCAGCTGGCGCACGGGTGCCATCGCCGCCGTCATCAGCAGCGAGAGCTTGCGCGGCACCTCGTTCTCGTCCTTGCCGCGACGTGGGGGCTTGGTCCGGCGTACCTCCGGGAACGCCTCGCGGTCAGCCTCCAGTACGGCGTCGGTCCACTGCGCGCGGAAGGCGTTGACGTCTGCGAGCTTCGTGGGCAGCTCTCGATGGAGCATCTCGGGTCCGGCGAAGACGTCCTCGATCGCCAGGTGTCTCAGCTCGGCCGTCGAGTACTGCATGGCGACCAGGTGCTTGAGAGTGTGCGCGAAGGACTCGCGCACGAGCGAGCCACCCCCCGGGTACGGCGAGTGCAGCAGCGCCGCGATCAGCCGGTTGCGGTGGTGGAAGTAGGCCTGCCAGTCGAGCGCGTCGTTCTTGTCGGTCCACGGGATGTGCCAGACGGCGGCACCGGGGAAGGTGACGGTCGGGTAGCCCGCCTCCGAGGCGCGCAGCCCGAACTCGCTGTCGTCCCACTTGATGAAGATCGGCAGCGAGAGCCCGATCTCTCGCAGGGTCTGGACCGGGATCACGCACATGAACCAGCCGTTGAAGTCCACGTCGATCCGCCGGTGCAGCCAGCGCGCCGACCGCAGGTTGCGGGCCGCGAAGTCCCAGTCGTTGAGCACGGTCTCGGGCGAGCGCCACCAGAACTTGTAGCGCTGCACGATCTCGCCGAAGGAGTGCAGCACTGACCGGTCGTAGATGCTGAACATGTGGCCGCCGACGATGGTCGGCCGCTTGGCCAGGTCGGCGAACGTCACCGCGCGGATGATGCTCTGCGGCTCGCAGATCACGTCGTCGTCCATCATCATCGCGTACGTCGCTGTGCCCTTGCGGACCGCTTCGTACTGCCCGCGGGCGTAGCCACCGGAGCCGCCGAGGTTGCCCTGCTCGAGCACCCTGAGCCTGTCGCCCAGGGCGTCGCGAGCGACGGGGAACTCAGGGCTGTCCACGACCTTCTGAGTGCCCTGCTCCATGACCAGCACCTCGTCGAGGAGCTCGTGGAGATCGTGGTCGCGGCCGAGCTGGGCGAGCAGCTTCCCGCAGTAGTCGGGCCGGTTCATGGTGGTGATCGCGATCGTGAGGCTGCCCGGGTGGAGCCGGTCGTCGGGCACCTCGGTGTCCCACACCGCCTCGACCCCGACCGGCTCCTCGCCGGCCACGACGTCGTACCAGTACCAGCCGCCGTCCACGAACGGCCGGAGCGGCAGGTCGAAGGTGAACTCGCCCTTCGCGTCGGCGCCCGTGCTCGCGGAGTCGACCCGCTGGGAGCGTCCGTTGGCCATCGAGCGGTAGACCGTCACCGCGGCCCCGGCTCCGGTCAGTCCCACCGTGAGGCGGACGTCGTCGACGATGGTCCAGCGCCGCCAGTAGCCGGCGGGGAAGGCGTTGAAGTAGGTGCCGAAGGAGAGGTCCTCCCCCGGCTCGAGCCGCACCGTGTTCCGGCTCGTGATCTGGTCGGGGTGGATGGTGTGGCCCGAGGAGATCGACTGCCGGATCTGCGCAGCGTTGATGTCCTTGGCGCCCTGGTTGCCGCCGACGACGTACTTGTCGGCGTCGAGCACCGCGGCATCGGGGTCGACGTACAACGGGAGGACGTCGACGTCCTTGTCGGCGGGCAGCACCAACCGCTGCAGGACACGTCTACTCATCGACCCCTCCGGAGGTCAGCACTTCGCCCGCGGCGAAGTGGGGACGGAGCATGTTGTCGAACATCGACAGCGCGGAGCCGATGGCCATGTGCATGTCGAGGTACTTGTAGGTCCCGAGACGGCCCCCGAACAGCACCATCCGCTCGCGCTTGGCGAGCTCGCGGTACCTCAGCAGCGTGGCGCGGTCGGCGGCGGTGTTGACCGGGTAGTACGGCTCGTCGCCCTCCTCGGCGAACCGGCTGTACTCGTGCACGATCACGGTCTTGCCGGGGAGATGGGTGCGCTCGGGATGGAAGTGCTTGAACTCGTGGATGCGGGTCCACGGCACGTCCGCGTCGTTGTAGTTCATCACCGCGCAGCCCTGGAAGTCGTCGACGTGCTTCACCTCGGCCTCGAGGTCGACCGTGCGCCAGGACAGCCGGCCCTCGCTGTGGCCGAAGTACTCGTCGACCGGGCCGGTGTAGACGATCGGGACAGTGCCCTTGTACTGCTCCGCGACGTCGAAGAAGTCGGTGTTGAGCCGTACCTCGATGTTCGGGTGGTCGGCCATCCTGGTCAGCCACGCGGTGTAGCCGTCGACCGGCAGGCCCTCGTGCTTGTCGTTGAACCATCGGTTGTCGAAGTTGTAACGCACCGGGAGCCGGGTGATGATGTCGGCGCTCAGCTCCTGGGGGTCGGTCTGCCACTGCTTGGCGGTGTAGCCCTTGATGAACGCCTCGTAGAGCGGGCGGCCGATCAGGCTGATCGCCTTCTCCTCGAGGTTCTGGGCGTCGCCGGTGGCGATCTCGCTGGCCTGCTTGGCGATCAGCTCGCGCGCCTCGTCGGGGGTGTGGCTGCGGCCGAAGAACTGGTTGATCAGGCCGAGGTTCATCGGCAGCGAGTAGACCTGCCCGTCGTACTGGCCGAAGACCCGGTGCTGGTAGTGGGTGAAGCTGGTGAACCGGTTGACGTACTCCCACACGCGCTCGTTGGAGGTGTGGAAGAGGTGCGCTCCGTAGACGTGCACCTCGATACCGGTCTCGGGGTCGACCTCGCTGTAGGCGTTGCCACCGAGGTGGGGACGCCGCTCGAGGACGAGGACGTCCAGGCCCAGCTCGTTGGCGCACCGCTCAGCGATGGTGAGGCCGAAGAAACCGGACCCGACGACGACGAGGTCGGGCTGTGACAAGGTCAGAACTCCTGATCGGTCGAGGTCAGTCAGTCTACCGAGACACCCCCATTCATCCGGGAATCGTGGTCACCCGGGGATCGCGGTCATCCGGGGATCGCGGTCATCCGGGGATCGAGCCACGTGCGCGCGGAGGTACGCCGCGCATCCGGCGGGCGTCGCGGACCGCCCGCAGCACGTTGGACGCCTCTCCGCGTCCGCCGCGGAGCGGGCTGAGCACGGTGACCGCTGCGGCGATCGCGTAGGGCTTGGCCCGCACCAAGACGTTGGTGCCGTAGCGGAAGTGCACCGCGAACAGGTTGCGGTACATGTAGTAGCCCTTCCAGGTGTCCAGCGCCAGCTGTTGGTCGAAGTCGAGCTGCCGCACCAGGACCGCGTCCCGGACCGCCCAGATGCGGTAGCCGGCACGACGGGCGCGGAGGGCGAAGTCGACGTCGTCGTAGAAGATGAAGAACGAATCGTCGGGGAGCCCGACCGCGGCGACGACCTCGCGGCGTACCAGGAACCCCTCGAAGGCGACGTTGTGGAGCTCGACCCGCTCGGGCATGGACGAGCGGTCGCCGTACGCCGTCTCGACGCTGGCGCGTTTGGGCCGCATCGCCCACGGCCGGCTGAGGTCGAAGTCGGTGGCGGCCTTCTCGACGAGACGACCCCGGGTGTTCTCGCGGACCGCCGTCACGCAGGCCTCGTCCTGCGCCATCAGCACCGCGAGGCAGTCGGGCGCGGGGACGACGTCGTCGTCGATCAGCCAGATGCGGTCGTGACCCTGGTCGAACGCCGCTTCGACGCCCGTGCGGAAGCCGCCCGACCCCCCGGTGTTGGTGTCGAGATGGATGCGCTGCAGGTTCAGCCCGGCTGATGACGTGTGTGCGTCCAGCACCTCTCGCGTGTGGTCGGTGCTGGCGTTGTCGACGATGATCACGGCGTCGGGTGCGTGTGTCTGCGCGACCAGCCCGTCGAGCATCCGACCGAGGAGGTCGGCACGGTTGAAGGTGACGACGACGACCGCGACGGTCTCGGTCACTGCAGGAACCTCTCGTGGCCGGTGAAGTCGCCGCGCAGGGCGTCGCGCCAGGCGCCGAGGCTGAGCCTGATCCGGCCCGGGTCGCGCCGGGTGAACGTGTAGAACCACAGCGTCTTCGCGACGAAGGCGAGCGCGTGCAGGGTGCCGCCGTACTCCCGCAGGTTCACCAGGTTGTTGCGGGCCATGCAGTAGTGCTTGAGGTCGCTCGGGGTGTCGTTGTACGTCGTGCGCCCGAATGCCATCGGAGTGCCCAGCGCTCCGACGGAAGGGTGCTGCACGCGGGCGTCCACCGCGGTGGCGATGCGGGCGCCGGCCCGCTCCGCGCGGAGGCGGTACTCGTGGTCGTCGCCCCAGATGAAGAACTCCGCACGCGGCAGCCCGATCCGCTCGACCAGCCCTCGGGTGACCAAGACGCCGTTGAACGGGATGACGATGCCTCGGATCAACCCGTCGACGGCGGCGCGGCGTACGTCGTCCATCGCGTGCACTACGCGCGCGCCGCCCGGGAGCCGGATCGGGAAGACCAGCCGCTCGGGGTCGGCTCGGTCGATGACCACCGGCCCCCAGAAGTCGAGATCGCCCTCGTGGGCGAGGAGCCGGTCGAGGCAGCCGTGCTCGGGCGTGCCGTCGTCGTCCATCAGCCAGGCCAGGTCCGCGCCCCGCTCCACGGCCCAGGCGAGGCCGTCGTGGAACCCACCGGCACCGCCCGTGTTGCGCGGCAGCGTCCGACCGGTCACCCGGCCGCCGTACTCGTCGGGCAGGCCGGCCAGCCACTCCCCCGTGCCGTCGGTCGAGGCGTTGTCGACCACCAGGACCTCGTCGAGTCCTGGGACGTCGGCCAGTACCTTCACGAGCCTCTGCAGCATCTCGAGTCGGTTGAAGGTGACGACGACGGCGGCGATGCGGCGGTCGTCGGAGGGCACCCTGAAACCCTAGTGCGACTCCGCGCTGCCGGAGACTCCGGGCAATGACGTCCCCCGGCGTCGTACCCGGAGTCGGCGTCGGCGTCGGCGTCGCTCGTCGGCGTCGGCGTCGGTCGACCTTGTCGAGACCCCTCGCGGTGGGGGGTGGTTGCGGTTCTTGGCTTTGGAGGAGAGCAGGAGTACCTGGTCCCCGGCCGCCGTTGCTGGGCTCCGGCTGGGCGACTTACCGGTGGTTGAGGAGGTCGCCCTGCGACCGTCACGAAACCACCGGAGGCAGCCCACCGCCCGACGCCAGCATCGCTCGCCGGTCGAGCTTGTCGAGACCCTCGCGGTGGCGGGTGGTCGCGGCGTTTCGCTTTGGACGAGGAGGAGGGCGTCGTTCCCGGCCGCCGTTGCTGGGCTCCGGCTCGCTGGCTGGTGCGCTCGGCAAACCACCGGTGGTTGAGGAGGTCGCCCCCAGCGACCGTCTCGAAACAGTGAGGCAGCCCACTGCCGTGACGCCGGCGTCGCTCGTCGGTCGAGCTTGTCGAGACCACCAGCGGCGGGCGGGTGGTCGCGGGTCTTCGCTTTGGAAGAGAAGGAGGGCTTCGTCCCCGGCCGCCGCTGCCGGCAGCCGTCGCCGGCTCCGGGTTGCCGGGCGTACTCGCTCGCCGGTGGTTGAGGAGGTCGCCCAGCGACCGTCTCGAAACCACCGGAGGCCCAGAACATCCGACCATCAGAACATGGGTGAAATACGTCCCGAAAAGATTCTTGAACTTT
>JAICSC010000260.1 GCA_025937085.1 Nocardioides sp. | reverse complement strand
GGGATGCTCGGCCAGGCGATCGGGCTGGTCCTGCTCACGCTGCTGATGCACCACGGCTCGCCGCTGTCGCTGCCGACCGGGGTGCTCGACGACTCGACCGGGTTCCGCACCCGGCTCTACTGGGCCCAGCTGATCGTGATCGCCGTCGTCACGCCGCTGTCGTTCGTGCTGAACAAGCTCTGGACGTTCGCCGCCGTACGCACCCACCGGCTCGACGCCGTACCACCGCATCCGGCCGCGGAGCGGGAGCTGGAGCACCTCGGGGCGGACGAGACCGACGGGCCGGTGTGACGCTCGTCCCCGGCTGTCGCAGCTTCACCATGGGATGTCGGTGAGTTCGCACTTCCCTCGGTGTGTACGCCGAGGGAAGTGCGAGTTCGTCTGCATCCCATGGTGAAGCAGCTCACCGCGTGGTGAGCCGCTGGACCCGCGCCCCCTACCGCGTCCGCAGCCCCCAGCCGAACGGGTAGAGCGGGTGGTACGACGCGTCCCCGACGTTGATCGGCTCCTGGGCCAGGCTGCGCGGCCACGAGACCGGCAGCTTCCCGGTGAAGGGCTTCGCCCCGAACAGCACGTCGGAGACGCCCTCGCCCTCGGAGCCCGGCAGCCACGACGCGACCAGCGCGTCGACGTGCTTGCGCACCGAGTGCGGGAGGATCAGCGGCCGGCCGGACACGACCAGCACCACGCAGCGGTGGGCGTGTGCGCACACGGTGCGGACCGCCTGGGTGTCGGCGGCGGTCAGCCGCATCGTGTGGCCCGGCTGCCCCACGTCGCCCACGCCCTCGGCGTACGGCGTCTCCCCCACCACGACGACGCCCACAGCCTTGCGCGGCACGGGTGCGGACGCGTCCTCGCTGAAGGTGACGTCGCTCGCACGGCTCTCGATCCCGTCGAGGATCGTCCGGCCGGGGATCTGGTTGCTCGAGTCCCCCTGCCACTGCAGCGTCCAGCCGCCGGCCTGGTTCCCCATCGAGTCGGCGTTGCTGCCGGCGACGTACACCGGTCGGCGGCCGGTCAGCGGCAGCGTGTGGCCCCGGTTCTTCAGCAGCACCTGCGACTCCGCGACGGCCCTGCGCGCGACGGCGCGATGGGCGGCGCTGCCGATGTCGGACAGGTGGGTGCGGTCGGTGTAGGGGTGCTCGAACAGCCCGAGCTCGAACTTCGCGGTCAGGATCCGCGAGACCGCGTCGTCGATGCGTGACTGCTGCACGAGTCCGTCGGTCACGTCCTGCTTCAGGGTCGCCTCGAAGTTCTCGAAGTCGTAGGGCTCCATGAACATGTCGATCCCGGCGTTGACCCCGGCCGCGACCTGCTGGGCGTAGGTGTAGGTGGTCGGGTGGATGTGGTGGATCCCCTCGTAGTCGGAGATCACGAACCCGTCGAAGCCCTCCTTGTCCTTGAGCCACCCGGTGATCAGGTCGCCGTTGGCGTGCATGTTGATCCGGTTGCCGAGACCGTCGTTGGTCCAGTCGACGTCGGAGTACGACGGCATCACCGAGCCGACGTGGTGCACCTTCACCGCGTCGTCGTACGGCGCGAGGGCGAGGCGGCGGAAGGTCCGGTGGGAGACCTGGTCCACGCCCTGGTCGATCGGGTAGGTGCCGGTCTCGTGGTCGTTCGAACCGGTCCCGTACGTCGTGAGCCCGTCGCCGGCGAAGTGCTTGGCGGTCGCCAGGACCCGGGTGTTGCGGGACAGGTGCCCGGGTGGGCCCTGGAAGCCGTCGATCGCGGTCTCCATCCGCTTCACCAGTGACGGCTTCTCGCCGAACGACTCGTAGGTGCGGCCCCAACGGTCGTCCCGGGCGACGCAGACGCACGGGGCGAACGCCCACTGCGGACCGCTCGCGCGGGTCTCGGCGGCGGAGACATGCTCGACGCGGCGTACCAGGGCCGGATCGCGGGTGGCGCCGAGACCGATGTTGTGCGGGAAGACGGTGGCGCCGTACATGTTGCCGTCGCCGTGCACGACGTCGATGCCGTAGATGATCGGGATGTGCAGCGGCGTGGCCAGCGCTGCCGCCTGGTACCGGTCGACCATGTCGGCCCACGCCGCCGGCTCGTTCGGCGTCGGGACCGAGCCGCCGCCGGACAGGACGCTGCCGAGCAGGTCGGTGGTGATCTTGCTGGTGTCGGAGTCGATGCCGCCCCGCTCGGCCTGCGTCATCTGGCCGATCTTCTCGTCCAGGCTCATCCGGCCGAGCAGGTCGGAGACGCGCTGGTCGATCGGCAGTGCGGCGTCCTCGTAGGGCAGGCCGTCGGCGCTCGCGTCGTGGGGCGTGCGGTGCTGGGTGCGGGCGGAGGCGCCGGGAGTCGGTGCGGTGGTGAGGCCGACGGCGAGGAACGCCGCGGCGCCGAGGGCGACGGCGACCCGCCGCCGCGCGCGGGTGAACGCGAGCATGGGCTCTCCCGAGAGGTGAGGGATGGTGCTTCGAACGTAGGAACCGCGTTTTGTCAGAGTCAATGCGTTACTGAGCACCGCGGGACGGTCTTTCGTCCGGTCCCGGGAGGAATCGGTCTACGCTGCGTGACGTGCCCGGTCACTCCCTGGCCCAGCTCCGCAGCTCGAACCTCCGCGCGATCACGGCGCTGCTGGGCTCGGGCGGCCCACAGAGCCGTGCCGACCTCGCCCGCGGGTCGGGGTTGTCCCGCACCACGGTCTCCAGCCTGGTGACCGAGCTCCTCGACACCGGGCTGGTGGTGGAGACCGAGGACCGGGGTACGCCGTACAAAGGGGGAAGCGGGCGCCCTCCGCTCCTGGTGGCGCTCGCGATCCGGCCCGGTGGTGTGGCCGGCGTGGACATCGGGCACGGACACGTGCACGTCGCGGTGTCCGACCGGAGCGCCCGGATCCTCGCGGAGATCGAGACCCAGACCGACGCCGACCCGCACGGCAACCTGACCCTCGACATCGCGGCCGATCTGGTCCGCCGGGCCGCCGACGAGGCGGGCATCCCGGTCAGCGAGCTGCTCATGGCCGGCCTGTGCGTTCCCGCACCGATCGACCGGCGGTCCGCCCGGGTCGACCACGCCATCCTGCCCGGCTGGCACGAGCTCGCCCCGGCCGACGAGCTGAGCCGCCGGATCGGTCTGCCGGTGGTGGTGGACAACGACGCGAACCTCGGCGCGATCGCGGAGCACCAGCACGGCGCGGGGCGAGGCGCCGCGGACCTGCTGTACGTCAAGCTCGCCAGCGGCGTCGGCGCGGGCCTGGTGCTGGGCGGTCGCCTGCATCGCGGCACCGCCGGACTGGCCGGAGAGATCGGGCACGTGCTGGCCCGCGAGGGCGGCGCAGTTTGCCGCTGCGGCAGCCGCGGCTGCCTGGAGACCGAGGTGTCGACGCGGCGGCTGTTGGAGCTGCTGCGTCCGGTGTACTCCGACGACCTGGATCTGGCCGGACTACTGAGCCTCGATGTGGCCGGGGAGACTCCGGTACGTCGCGTGCTCACCGAGGCGGGTCACACCGTGGGTCGGGTGCTCGCGGGCGTCTGCACCACCCTCAACCCGGCCCGCGTGGTGGTCGGTGGCTCGCTGGGAGCCTCCCCCACGCTGGTCGCCGCGATCCGCGACGGCGTCGACCGCTACGCCCACCCCGAGGCCGCGGCGTCGTGCGACGTCGTGTCCGGGAAGTTCGGTGGCCGTGCCGAGCTGATGGGCTCCCTGGCGCTGGCCATCAGCCGCGCGGCCGAGCTCGCCTGAGCCCGGATCCAGCGCCTCTGCGCACCGGGCCGGCGTGTCTCAACCCAGCCGGTCGAGGAGCCAGGTCGGGCCCACGGTGCGGCCGGCCTTCGCCACCCGCACCGCGAGCAGCCGGTCGGCGGTGACGACGGTGACGTCGTCCCCGGCGTCGGCCGCCTTGTGCGCCTGCCGGACGATCTCGCTGTCGCCGTCTTTCGGGGCATGGACGACGGTCACGTGGCCGTCGCGCCCGGCCCGGACGCCGGACTTCGCCTCGCCCTCGAGGACGAGCACGATGTCGCCCTCGACATCGGCGGTCATCAACTGCTCGTGCAGACGCCGGGCCGCCCCGGCGCGGTCCTTCCACCAGCCGTCGGCGCGCGCCCCCACGACGTTCGCGCCGTCGACGACGAGCACCACGCCCCCGACCCTACGCCGAAGTGGGACTTCTCCCGCGCCGACGTGGGACTTCTCCCGGGTCCAAGTTGGACTTCTCCCGCGCCGAAGTGGGACTGGCCCGGGAGAACCCCCACCTCGACCGCGGAGAACTCACACTTCGACCGCGGAGAACTCCCACCTCGGCCGCGGAGAACTCCCACCTCGGCGGTCACTTGAGGTACTTGGAGAAGTCCTTCGGCAGGTCCAGCGCGGCGGCGGCCTTCTCGTAGTCGATCTCCTCGCCGTCCGGGTTGCCGAACGGGTTGCCCTTGGCGGCCGTGGTCTTCTCCTCGGCCGCCTTGGCCTGGGCGGCGGCCTTGGCCGGGTTGCCACTCACGCGGCGACCCTTGGCGGGCTTGTTCTTGGCGGTCTGCTTGGCCCGTCCCCGCTTGCCGCCCGACCCCATCCCCGGCATCCCGGGCAGCCCCGGCATCCCGCCCTTGGCAAAGGACTGCATCATCTTCCGCGCCTCGAAGAACCGGTCGACCAGGCTGTTCACGTCAGAGACCTGACGGCCGGAACCACGTGCGATGCGGGCCCGCCGCGAGCCGTCGATGATCCTGGGGTTGGCCCGCTCGGCAGGCGTCATCGACTGGATGATCGCTTGGATGCGGTCGATCTCGCGCTCGTCGAAGTTCTCGAGCTGGTCGCGGAACTGCCCCATCCCGGGCAGCATCCCCATGATCTTCGACATCGAGCCGAGCTTGCGGACCTGCTGCATCTGCTCGAGGAAGTCGTCGAGGGTGAACTCGCCGCCCTGCCCGGTCAGCTTGGAGGCGGCCTTGAGCGCCTGCTCCTGGTCGAACGCCTTCTCGGCCTGCTCGATCAGGGTCATCACGTCGCCCATGTCGAGGATCCGCGAGGCCATCCGGTCGGGGTGGAAGACGTCGAAGTCGGTCAGCTGCTCGCCGGCCGAGGCGAACATGACCGGTTTGCCCGTGATCTGCCGGATGGACAGGGCGGCACCACCGCGGGCGTCGCCGTCGAGCTTGGTGAGGACCACGCCGTCGTACCCGACGCCGTCGAGGAACGCCTGCGCCGTCGTGACGGCGTCCTGGCCGATCATGGCGTCGACGACGAACAGGATCTCGTCGGGGTTGACCGCGTCGCGGATGTCGGCGGCCTGCTGCATCATCTCGGAGTCGACACCGAGTCGTCCGGCGGTGTCGACGATGACGACGTCGTACAGCCGTCGGCGGGCCTCGTCGATGGACTCGCGCGCGACCTGGACGGGGTCGCCGACCCCGTTGCCGGGCTGGGGTGCGAAGACGGGTACGCCTGCGCG
>JAICSC010000426.1 GCA_025937085.1 Nocardioides sp. | reverse complement strand
CGTCGCCGACGCCGACCCGGCCCTGATCCGGACGGCGGCGAACCTGATCCCGGCCGCGATCGACCCGCTGCGTGTGATCGACATCGTCGGCCTCGACCGCCAGGCCGACGGTGGCACCCACGTGCTCTCCACCGCCGAGGTGGGGCGGGTGCGCGTGACCGGGACCGAGAGCAAGGGCAAGGACAACAAGCGCATCCGGCTCGAGGTCGTCGACGCCTGACGGCCCCGGGGGTTTCGTGACGCTCGCAGAGCTCGCTCCTCGACCACCGACGCACTGACTAGGTTGAGCACATGGCCGCCCAGAAGGAGCACTTGATCGGGTTGCTGCTGGGGGCGGAGGAGGATTGGCCGCAGGCGTTCGAGCAGATCCTGCGTCTCGTCGGCCCGCTGAGTCCGGACGGTCCCGAGGGCACCGAGCACCGGATCGCCAGCGAGCGGCTCACCATCGAGCCCTTCGACCTCACCGACCCGGTCCGCACCGGCCTGGTGATCGACCGCCTGGCCCACTGGTACTTCCATCCTCGGGAGTGGCTGAAGAAGGCCGCCCTGGTCAACGGGACGTACCTGCTCAACAGCCCGTTCACGTTCCAGTCGATGGAGAAGCACTCGGCGTACTGCGCGCTGATCCGGCTGGGCCTCAAGGTGCCGACGACGATCCTGGTGCCGTACAAGAACCCGGTCGACAACCACCGCTGGGCCTACACCAGCGCCCAGTACAACAAGCCGTTCGACCTCGACCTTCTCGCCACCGAGGTCGGCTACCCGCTCTACATGAAGCCGTTCGATGGTGGCGGCTGGCGCGGCGTCAGCCGGGTGAACGACCAGCACGACCTGCACACGGCGTACGACGAGTCCGGCGAGATGCTCATGCACCTCCAGGCCACCGTCGAGTACGACCACTTCGCCCGCGCCCTGTCGATCGGGCCCGAGACGATGGTGATGGACTTCCGTCCGGACGAGCCGATGCACCGGCGCTACCACGTCAGCCACGGCTTCCTCAGCGAGAGCGCGGGCAAGCAGGCGGCCGCGGTGAGCCGGATCGTGAACGCCTTCTTCCACTGGGAGTTCAACTCCGCGGAGATGCTGGTGAAGGGCGACGAGGTCTACCCCATCGACTACGCCAACGCCTGTCCCGACGTCGCGGTCACGAGCCTGCACTACTACTTCCCCTGGGCGATCACGGCGCTGGTGAAGTGGTCGGCGTACTGCCTGGTGACCGGGCGCCGCACCAACGTCGACCTCGAGACGAAGCGGTACTTCGAGATCGCCGACTCCGAGCGCACGTACGACGAGAGGCTCGACGCCTACCTCGCGCTGGCCGACGAGCACTTCGAGACCGAGCGCTACCACACCTGGTGCGCCGAGCATCTCGGCCATCTCGACGGTCTGGTCTGCGAGTGGGTCGCCGGCGCCGACTTCGACCGGCTCCTGGTCGAGACCGTGCAGGCGACCTACCCCGCCCACGAGCAGGAGCAGTTCCTCGCCCACTTCCGCGGCCTGGTCGGGATGTGGGTCGAGGACCAGTCCGTCTCCGGTGCTTGATCCGGGTCGAACCGAGGTGCCACACAACCGCTGTCCCATGCGTCGAAGAAGGTGGAGGTAGATCTCGAGGAGGAGCATGAGCCGCGAGCAGGAGTTCGCCGACTTCGCCGGCGCCCGGATG
>JAICSC010000432.1 GCA_025937085.1 Nocardioides sp. | reverse complement strand
GGACCTCCACGACTGGCGCCTGCGGACCCAGCCGGCGAACACCACGGCCGTCTCCTGGGTCCACGAGCTGCGCCGGCTGCCGTGGTACCGCTGGCCCGGCTACCTCTGGTACGCCGCCACCCTCAGCGACGTCGAGCTCCGTCTCGCCGAGCCGAGCCTGCCGCCCGGTCGCCTCCCCCTCCTCCGGGCCCGGGTACGCCGCCTCCGGCGCGGCCTCGCCGCACTTCCGAAGGCCGTGCGGAGCGTCTCTTCGATCGAGCGCTGAGGCCGGCTGAGTCCGCGCGATCTCCCCCGAGGGGCGTTCGCCCGCCTCTACCATCGCGGGGTGAAGGACCGGTTCCCGTTTTTCGCGGGGCTCGCCGTGGGCGCGATCATCGTGCAGGAGTCCCTGACCCGTCAGGGCTCCGCGAACGCGGTGGCCACGGTCCTGATCGCGGCGCTGGCCGCCCTTCTCCTGGTGTTCCCCGGCCCGAAGCGCGAGGGGCCGGCTCCGGTGCGGGTCCCGCTGCCGGTGATCCTGTTCGTGGCCTACTCCGCCGTCCGGCTGGCGAACGTGCCCAGCGTCCAGGGCGTGCAGAACTGGCTGGTGTGGTTCCTGTTCCCCACCGTGATCGTGCTCGTGGCGCGCCGGACGACCGAGGGCACGCCGGTCCGGGTGTACCGGCCCTGGCTGGTCGCCGTACTGGTCGCCGGCTCGATCTACGGGGCCCTCACCCTGGTGTACGGGCCCGGGTACGACGGGCGGATCTACTCCGACCGCGGCGTGGGGTGGGTCCTGCTCCCCGCGATGGCCCTCGTGATCGGTGCCCAGCTCTGGAGACCGGCTCCCCTCTACTGGCCGGTGTGGTTCACCGTGCTGATCATCGGCGACACCCTGACCAGGACCGCCGGGGCGGTCGCGCTCCTCTGCGCCACGGGCCTCGCGGCGCTCAACAAGAAGGGCCGGTTCACCGCGGTCCGCTACGGCGCTCTCCTGGCGGTGATGGGGTACGTCGGCTTCTACGCCGTCACGCAGGTGGCCGCCGTCCGCGACCGCTTCACCCAGGGCGACAACGCCCTTCAGGTCGGCGGGCAGGACTTCAACACCTCCGGCCGGCTCAAGCTGTGGTCGGCGACGTGGCACGCGATCCCCGAACATCCGTGGGTCGGTCACGGGCCGGGACAGGCGCAGTACTTCATCCACGACCGGTTCATCACCATCGACCACCCGCACAACGAGTACCTCCGCATGCTCTACGACACCGGCTGGATCGGCCTGGTCCTCTGGACGCTCGGGCTGCTCCTCCTGCTGCGGGGCTGCTGGCGTCGGATGCGTCACGCGCAGACCGCCGTACGCCGCGGGACCCATCTGGCCGCCGTTCTCGCCCTGCTCGACTTCATGCTCGGCAGCATCACCGACAACCTGAGCGTCGGGATCGCGTTCATCCTGATCTGCGCCACCCTGGTCGGCCTGAGCCACGGGCTGCCCGAGACCTCCGCTGACGAGGCCGACGACGCGGACGAGGCGACGTACGACGACGCCGACTCGTGGCCGGCATCACCCCCGCGCCCCTACGAGCGCCCGTACGGCGTC
>JAICSC010000165.1 GCA_025937085.1 Nocardioides sp. | reverse complement strand
CATGCCGGGATCAGGACGACCAGCGCGGCGTACGCGTTGCTGTTCGAGATCCGGCATGCCAGGACTGACGGTGAGGCGGTGGTCGCGGCCGACATGGCGGCGTACTCGGATCTTGTCAGCCGGGGCGAGCTCGCGACGCTGGTGTCACAGTGCGCCGGCTGGGACGGAATCGGACGAGGCCGGTACGCCGTCGAGATGATGGACGAGAACGCCTGGTCACCGCCCGAGGTGGACATGCGGGGCATCTGGATCGTGCAGGCGGCGATGCCGCGGCCGTTGACCAACCGACCCGTGTTCGACCTGGACGGGAAGCTGATCGGTACGCCGGACCTGATCGATGCGGTCGCGGGCGTCGCCGGGGAGTACGACAGTGAGCTCCATCTCGAGCGGGAGCGTCGGCGCCGGGATGTCGAGCGCCAGCACCTGTTCGAGGCGGCGGGGCTGGAGACCGTGGCGATGGTGACCGGGGAGATCGCAGACCCTTGGCCCTTCGTCGAGCGCCTGCGCGCGGCGTACGCCCGGGCTGCGCGACGCCCGGTGTCGGATCGACGCTGGACGATCACCCCTCCCACATGGTGGACGCCCACCGTGACGGTCGAGCAACGCCGAGCACTCACCGACGACCAACGCGCCAGCTGGCTGCGGCATCGCCTTCGGGCTGGGTGAGCGGCGCCCGTTCGGGATAGTCCCCGACGAAATGGTCGGGTCCACGGGGTTCGACCCAGCCAGAACGTCGGGGACTATCCCAAAGGGGCCGTGGCAGAGTGGTCGGGGTGACCATCGAGGGGATCGACCCGGGCGTCGCGCCGTCCGGGACCGGCTGCGCGGAGTGCTTGGCGGCGGGTGGCTGGTGGTTCCACCTGCGCAGGTGCGCGCAGTGCGGACACATCGGGTGCTGCGACACCTCACCCGGCCAGCACGCCACCGCCCACTGGCGAGAGTCCGGGCATCCGCTGATGACCAGCTTCGAGCCCGGGGAGGACTGGTACTGGGACTTCCGTGACGACCAGACCTACGAGGGGCCGGTCCTCGCCGACCCGCAGAGCCACCCCTCGGACCAGCCGACCCCCGGCCCCGCCGGCGGCGTACCCGACGACTGGGCCGACCACCTCCACCGCTGACCCCGCGCACAACGTCATACGGAACGAGATCTATAGGTCCGGACTCGTATGACGTTGCTGCGCGAGTCGAGGCGCCGAACCCTCAGCGGGCCGCCTTCCGGGCCCGGGCGGCGAGCTTGGCCCGCTCGCTCTGGTCGAGCACGACCTTCCGGATCCGCACGGTGTGGGGGGTGACCTCGACGCACTCGTCCTCGCGGCAGAACTCCAGGCACTGTTCGAGCGACAGCTTCCGCGGAGGGACGAGCTTCTCGAAGTTGTCCGACGTGGAGGAGCGGATGTTGGTCTGCTGCTTCTCCTTGGTGATGTTCACGTCCATGTCGTCGGCGCGGGAGTTCTCGCCGACGATCATGCCCTCGTAGACCTCGGTGGTCGGCTCCACGAACATCACGCCGCGCTCCTGCAGGTTCGTCATCGCGTACGCCGTGGCGGCACCCGAGCGGTCGGCCACCAGCGAGCCGGAGGCGCGCGAGCGGATCTCGCCGGCCCACGGCTCGTAGCCCTCGAACACGTGGTGGGCGATCCCGGTGCCGCGGGTCTCGGTGAGGAACTCGGTCCGGAATCCGATCAGCCCGCGCGCCGGCACCAGGAACTCCATCCGCACCCAGCCGGTGCCGTGGTTGGTCATCTGCTCCATCCGCCCGCGCCGCGCGGCCATCAGCTCGGTGATCGTGCCGAGGTACTCCTCCGGCGCGTCGATCGTCAGCCGCTCGACCGGCTCGTGCACCTTGCCGTCGACCACCCGGGTCACGACCTGCGGCTTGCCGACCGTCAGCTCGTAACCCTCGCGCCGCATCTGCTCGACGAGGATCGCCAGCGCCAGCTCGCCGCGCCCCTGCACCTCCCACGAGTCGGGGCGGTCGGTCGTCAGCACCCGCAGCGACACGTTGCCCACCAGCTCCCGGTCCAACCGGTCCTTGACCAGGCGCGCGGTCACCTTCGACCCCTTCGCCTTGCCCACCAGCGGCGAGGTGTTGGTGCCGATCGTCATCGAGATCGCCGGCTCGTCGACGGTGATCAGCGGCAGGGCGACCGGGTGCTCCAGGTCGGCCAGCGTCTCGCCGATCATGATGTCGGGGATGCCCGCGATCGCGGCGATGTCGCCCGGCCCGGCCGACTCGGCGGGCACGCGTTCGAGCGCCTCGGTCATCAGCAGCTCGGTCACCTTCACGGTGCGCGTCGAGCCGTCGCGCTGCAGCCAGGCCACGTTCTGGCCCTTGCGCAGGACGCCCTGGTGAACGCGGACCAGCGCGATCCGGCCGAGGAACGGCGACGCGTCGAGGTTGGTCACGTGTGCCTGGAGCGGCGCGCCCTCGTCGTACGTCGGCGCCGGGACCGTCTCGAGGATGGTGCGGAAGAGCGGCTCGAGGTCGGGTGAGTCCGGCATTACGCCGTTCGCCGGGGCGTCAAGGGAGGCGCGGCCGGCCTTCGCCGACGCGTAGACGACCGGGAAGTCCAGCGCGTCCTGGCTGTGCCCCCTCTGAAGGTGGCTGTCGTCGAGCAGGTCCAGGAACAGCTCGTAGGTCTCGTCGACCACCTCGGCGATCCGCGCGTCCGGCCGGTCCACCTTGTTCACGACCAGCACCACGGGGAGGTCGGCGTTCAGCGCCTTGCGGAGCACGAAGCGGGTCTGCGGCAGCGGCCCCTCCGACGCGTCGACGAGCAGCACGATCCCGTCGACCATCGCCAGCCCGCGCTCGACCTCGCCACCGAAGTCCGCGTGCCCGGGAGTGTCGATGATGTTGATCGTCATCCCGCCCGCGAGGCCGAGGTCGGCGGCAGCCTTGCCGACGTAATGGATCGCGGTGTTCTTGGCGAGGATCGTGATCCCCTTCTCCCGCTCGAGGTCGCCGGAGTCCAGGATCCGCTCGGCGACGCCCGCCTCCTCCTGGTGCGCGGTGAACGCACCCGCCTGGTGGAGCATCGCGTCGACCAGCGTGGTCTTGCCGTGGTCGACGTGCGCGACGATCGCGACGTTCCTGAGGTCTGCACGGGTCGAACGGGTGGTGGGCATGGTGGTACGACGTCGCTTTCGCAGGTGGGGATCGACCGCCGATCCTATCGGCGCTGATCGCCCGGGCCCGCATCGCGGAGACGGCTGGACGGCCCCGGGTGGATAGTCCCCGACGTTCTGGTTGGCTTCCGGGGTCCGGACCCAACCAAATCGTCGGGGACTATCCCCCAAGGGACCCTCCGCCGGGCAAGACCCGGCGGCCCGAGAGGTTGCCGAGACACGACGAGGGCCCGGTCATCCATGACCGGGCCCGGGTCGGGAGGAGGCCTTACGCCGTCAGCGGGACCCTGCGGAGCATCTCGACGTACGCCGGGCGTACGCGGAACCGGCGCTGGCGTGCCCAGAGGGGGGTGAGGGCACGGTCGCGGTTCGCCAGCTCAACCGTTCGGCTGATCCGGTCTCCCAGGCAGTCCTCGCACGGACGGCCATGGGCACCATGGGGGGATTTGGTGCACATCGGTGTTTGCCTCCTTGTGACTTAAGGGACGGTCAAATCAAGGGACGTGACGCGGCCTCCGGTAAAGACCTGAGCAGCGCGTCGCGGAGGGCGTGGACCCAGGGCCGGCGTCGGTCACGGATCGGGTTTCGCAGGCGCTCCTGAAGTGCGGTTTCCGTGGTGGGACGGGGTCTCGGGCTCACGGATCCGTGCTCGGATCTGCGTCCCAGGTTTTACCCGCCGACCCGCGTGATGGACCGTCCCGGCGCCGTCAGGTGGCGGAGACCAGCTCGAAGGCCCGCCACATCGCGGCGTACCGACCGTCCCGGGCGACCAGCTCCTCGTGCGTCCCATCCTCGAGGACCCGGCCCTGGCCGAGGACGACGATCCGGTCGGCCGTGCGGGCGGTCTGGAGGCGGTGGGCGATCAGGATCGTCGTACGCCGGCGGGCGACCGCCGCCATCGCGGCCGACACCCTCGCCTCGGTCGCCAGGTCGAGGTTCGCGGTCGCCTCGTCCAACAGCAGCAGCGCCGGGTCGACCAGCTCGGCCCGGGCCAACGCGATCAGCTGCCGTTGGCCCGCGGAGAGGGACGCGCCGCGCTCGGAGATCTCGTGGAGATAGCCGTCCGGCAGGCTTGCGATCAGGTCATGCGCGCCGACCGAGCGCGCGGCGGCCTCGACCTCGGCATCGCTCGCCTCCGGCCGGCCGTAGGCGATGTTGTCCCGGATGGTCCCGGTGAACAGGAACGACTCCTGCGGCACGTAGCCGAGCCGACTCCGGAAGTCGTGCAGCGACAACGTGCGCAGGTCGCGCCCGTCGAGGGTGACCGCACCGGAGTCGGGGTCGTAGAACCGGGCGATCAGCTTGAGCACCGTCGACTTGCCAGCGCCCGTCTCGCCGACCAGCGCCACGGTCTCGTGCGCGGCCACGTGCAGGTCGAGGCCACGCAGGGCCTCGGGCGGCTTCCGGCGTACCCGATGGCCGTCGGGTACGCCCGCGCCTTCGGGGCCGTCGGCGCCGCCCGCCACCCGGTCGGCGGGGCCGCGCTCGTCGGTCGGCGCCTCGGCCTGCGGATAGCGGAAGTGCACGTCGTGCAGGGCCAGCTCGCCGCGCACCTCGCCGAGCGGCCCGCCCAACGCCACGGGGTCGACGGCGTGGGGGGTGATCGGTTGCAGCCGCATCAGCTCGGAGATGCGCCCGATCGAGACCCGCGTCTGCTGCCAGGAGTCGAAGACCTGCGACAGCTGCTGGATGGGGGAGAAGAACATCGTGAGGTACAGCAGGAACGCGATCAGCACGCCGGTGGTGAGCCGGCCCTGCTCGATCAGGTGGGCGCCGACGCCGAGCACGATCACGTCGGCGATCGCGGAGAGGAACAGCACGAAGGGGAAGTACGTCGCGATCGTGCGCTGGGCCAGTGCGCGTCCGTCGTAGTAGCGCCGACCGAGCCGGTGGAACCGCGCGACGGTGTGGTCCTCGTGCACGAAGGCCTGGGCCTCGCGGATGCCGGACAGCGACTCCTGGAAGTCGGCGTTCACCACCGCGAGCGCCTCGCGGACGACGTCGTACAGCCGGTTGGTGACGCGGCGGAAGAACGCGGTCGCGATGGCGAGGGGGACGATCACCGTGATCGTCCAGAGCGCGAGCTCGAGGTCCATCAGGAGCAGGGCGACGCCGACGCCGACGAAGGTGACCAGCGAGACCATGGCCTGCAGCAGGCCGTTCTCGATCAGGGTCTCGAACTGGTCGACGTCGGTGGTCATCCGGGTCATGATCCGGCCGGCCATCTCGCGCTCGTAGTAGTCGAGGGAGAGCCGCTGGAGCTGCGCCCAGATGCGGATGCGGAGCCCGGCCATGACCCGCTCGCTGGTGCGGCCGGTGACGAACGTGGCGGCGATCTGGTCGAACAGGTCGGCGAGCGCGACCACGAGGAACGCCGCGGAGGCCCACCAGAGCACATGCTGCGCGCCCGCCTCGACGCCGTGGTCGACGCCGATCCGGACCAGGTAGGGGCCGGCCAGGCCGGCCAGCGCGTCGAGGATCACCAGAGCGAGGCCGAGCCCGAAGGACCAGCGGAACTCCTTGACCAGCCGCCACATCGAGAAGTCCGGGTCGGCCTCGGTCTCGCGGGGCAGGTCGAAATCGAAGCTGTCGCGGACCGGTGGCAGGGCCTCGACGCGGGCGAGGAGCTCGGGGGTGGGGGCGAGGTTGAGGCGCCAGCCGCCGCCTCGGCCGAGGCCCGGCCCCATCGTGGGGCGAGCCGCCATCCGGGCGGCCGCGCGCTGGGTGGCCCGTTCGCTGGCGCTGCGGACGGCCTCGGCCCGGTCGCCGGTCCCGCGCTGCCAGGCGGCTGGCGTGATGTCCACCTGGGACAGGGTCTCGATCGAGTCACCGACGGCTCCGGCGGCTTCGTCGTCGAGGCCGGTCAGCAGCTCCCGGTAAGCCCGGTTGCGGGCCATCAGCTCCTGGTGGGTGCCCTCGTCGGCGACGCGGCCCTGCTCCAGGAGTACGACGCGGTCGGCCAGGCCGAGGGTGGAGACGCGGTGGGCCACGATCAGGCTGGTCCGGCCGGCGAGGACCTCGCGGAGCCGGGCGAAGATCCGCTCCTCGGTGGCGGCGTCCACCGCGCTGGTGGCGTCGTCGAGCACCAGGATCCTCGGGTCGGAGAGGATGGCGCGGGCGAGGGCGACCCGCTGTCGCTGGCCGCCGGACAGACTGAGACCGCGCTCGCCGACTCGCGTGTCGTAGCCGTCCGCCAGCTCGAGGATGAAGTCGTGCGCCCCGGCGACGCCGGCCGCCTCCTCGATCTCCTCGCGGGTGGCGTCGGGCCGGCCGTAGGCGATGTTCGCCGCGATGGTGTCCGAGAACAGGAAGCTCTCCTCGAAGGCCGCCCCCACCTGGCTTCGCAGCGAGCGCAGCGCGACGCGGCGTACGTCGTGGCCGTCGACGAGCACCTGCCCCTCGTCGGGGTCGAGCAGCCGGTGGACGAGCCGGGTGGCGGTCGACTTGCCGCTGCCGCTGGCGCCGACCAGGGCCACCCGCTCGCCGGCTCGGACGTGCAGGTCGAGCCCGTCGAGGACCGGCTGTCCGTCGTAGGCGAACCGCACGCCGCGCAGCTCGACCTCACCACGGATCTCGGGGAGGTCGACGGCGTCGGGGGCGTCGGTGATCCCCGGCTCCAGGTCGAGCACCTGGAAGATCCGCTCCACCCCCGCCCTGGCCTGCTGCCCGACGGTCAGGACGCCGGCGAGCTGGCGGGCCGGCGCGACGAACTGGCCGACGTACGTCGAGAACGCCAGGAAGGTGCCGATCGAGATCCGGTCGTGCAGCGCCATCCAGCCGCCGAGGGCGAGCACCGCCACCTGGGCGAGGACCGGGATCGACTCCAGGAGCGGCTGGTAGCGCGCCTGCAGCCGGGTCGCGCGCATCCGCACGCCGTACAACGTCTGGACGATGCCGACCATCCGCCGGAGCTCGCGCTCCTCCTGGCCGAAGGCTTTGACCACGCGGACGCCGTTCACGTCCTCGTCGACGACCTCGGCGACCTCCCCCTCGCGCTGCTGGCCGTCCCAGTTGGCGGGGAAGACCTTGAGCCGCATCCGGAGCGAGACGAAGAACAGGGCCGGCGCGATCACGAGTCCGACCAGCGCCAGGAGCGGCGAGAGCACGAACATGATGGCCAGCGAGACCACCATCATCAGGAGGTTGCCGGTCACCAGAGGCATGAAGTTGAGCAGCCCCTGGACGAGTGCGGTGTCGCTGTTCGCGCGGGCCACGAGCTGGCCGGTGCTCAGGTGGGACAGGCTCTGCTCGTCGAGGGTGAGCAGGTGGTCGTGCATCCGGTTGCGGAGGTCGTACTGCACCGCGATGCCCACCAGGCCGCCTCGGTAGCGCCGTAGGTAGGCGAAGGCGAAGGCGAGCCCAGCGATCACGATCAGGAGCAGCAGCCACGGCCACAGCCGAGCGTCGTCGTGTCCGATGACGTCGTCGACGATCTTGCGCGCCACCAGGGGTACGACGGCCTGGCCCATGCTGCCGAGCACCGCCGCCGCGAACGAGATCAGGACGTTGTTCTTGTGGATCCAGACCTGCCCGGCCAGCCTGCGGATCCACCCGGCCGATCGCTCGGGCTGTTCCTGACTGGCTGACATACGGTGGT
>JAICSC010000001.1 GCA_025937085.1 Nocardioides sp. | reverse complement strand
CCCGGGTCCGCGGCACCCGGGTTGACGACGAGGCGGGCGTCGCGCCTGCTCACGGGCTCGCGACGAGCCACGACCCGCGCATTGGGGGAGGACCGGTCGACCGAGCGGCGCCGCGCCACCTCGTCGTGCTGCCTGAGCGCCTTGGGGATGAGATAGACCGCCCAAACCGCGGCAAGCACGACGAAGATGATTCCTGACAGGTCCACGACACGAACGATAGGAGCCTGGAGCGACCCGCTCGGGCAGGCAGCACGGTGTGTCGCGAGGCAACTCCTGTGACTGCTGTGGTTCAAGAGGTTAGTCGGGCAGCGAGCCCTTGAATCGCCGCAGCAGACCGCCGGCGGCCTCCTCGGTGGTGATCGCGAACAGCCGGTGGTCCCGCCAGTCGCCGTCAATGTGCAGGTAGCCCTTGGCGTAGCCGACCTCCGTCAGCCCGAGCTTCTCCACGACCCGCAGGCTGGCGACGTTCTCGGGCCGGATGGCCACTTCGATGCGGTGCAGCTTCAGCTCGAGCAAGCAGTAGTCCACGACCAGGGCCACCGCCGTCGGGATCACGTTCTGGCCGGCGTAACGGCGGTCCACCCAGTAGCCCACCTGGGCCCACCTCGCCGAGCCACCGACGATGTTGGTCACCGTCACCTGACCGGCGAAGACGTTCTCGACCGTCACCGCGAACGGCAGCGCCCGGTTGTCACGGGCCTGGCGCCGCAGGTCGCGGACCAGTGCCCGGAAGGACCGCGGCGCTGACGTGTCCCCGGGTGGCACGGTGGCCTCCCAGGGCCGCAGCCAGTCGGCGTTGCGGCGACGTACCTCCTGCCACGCCCGCGCGTCACTGGCCGCCAGCGGACGCAGTCCGACGCGACCGGCCCGCAGCTCCACCTGCCACGCCTGGCCGCCCGGCCGCTTGCTGACCCAGCTCAGTGGTCGCTCCCGGCGATCTGCTGCACAGCGTGCACCAGCATCGGCGCGAGCACGGCCAGCCCGTCCTTGACCCCTCCGCGCGAGCCCGGGAGGTTGACGACCAGGGCCCGGCCGCGGACCCCGGCCAGCCCGCGGGACAGCGCGGCTGTGCCGACCCCCTGCGCGCTGCCGTGGGCCCGGATCGCCTCCGCGATGCCCGGCACCTCCCGGTCCAGGAGCGGTCGGGTCACCTCCGGGGTGAGGTCGGTCGGCGTGAGGCCGGTGCCCCCCGTGGTCAGGACCACGTGGGCGCCGGCGTCGACGGCCTCCCGGATCGCGTCCGCGACCGGGTCGCCGTCGGGCACGACGACCGGGCCGGTCACCTCGAACCCGAGGTCCCGCAGCGCGCCCACGATCACCGGGCCGGTGGTGTCCTCATAGACCCCGGCCGCCGCCCGGTTGGACGCGCACACCACGGTGGCTCTCACGGATGCTCCCCCGAGGCCCGGCTCCAGTCCCCGCTCCGGCCACCGGACTTGGACTCCACCCGGACGTCGGTGATGACCGAGTGCTTGTCGACGGCCTTGACCATGTCCACGACCGTGAGGGCCGCGACCGACACAGCGGTCAGCGCCTCCATCTCCACGCCGGTGCGGTCGGTGGTACGCACCGTGGCGGTGATCTGCACCGCGTCCTCGACCAGGACGAGGTCCACCGTGACACCGGAGATCGCCAGCGGGTGGCAGAGCGGCACCAGGTCCGGGGTTCGCTTGGCGGCCATGATGCCGGCGATCCGCGCCACCCCCAAGGCGTCACCCTTGGGCACGCCGGATCCGCGCAGCAGGTCGACGACGGTCCGGGACACGAGCACCCTTCCGGTGGCCACGGCCTCGCGGCGCGTCTCGTTCTTGTCCGAGACGTCGACCATCCGAGCCGCCCCGGACGCGTCGACGTGGGTGAGGCGTGGCTGCCGGTCGGTCATCTCAGAAGCCCCGGTCAAGGGCGAGCACCTGCACCGTGCTGCCACTGTCGACCCGGACGGTCTCCGCAGGCACCACGATCAGCGCGTTCGCTTCGGCGAGGTCGCCCATCAGGTGCGACCCGTGGCCACCCACCCGCGACACGGTCGTCCGGGCGCCCTCGACCTCGAGGCGCGCGCGGACGTACTGGGCGCGGTCCGGGGCGGAGGAGAACCCCTGCGTGCACACGGCTCCCACGCTCGGACGAGAGTACGGCGGACGACCCATCAGACGGCGGATCGCGGGGACCGCGAACACCTCGAACGAGACGTAGGACGACACCGGGTTGCCAGGCAGGGTGATGATCGGGGTCGCGTCCTCGCCCACGAAGCCGAAGCCCTGAGGCTTGCCCGGCTGCATCGCGACCTCCCCGAACGAGACGGTGCCCAGCTCGGAGAGCACCTCCTTGACGACGTCGTAAGCACCCTTGCTCACGCCACCACTGGTCACCACCAGGTCGGCGCGCACCAGCTGGTCGGAGAGAGCGTCCCGGAACTCGTCCGGGTCGTCGGAGACGATGCCGACCCGGTAGGCGATCGCGCCGGCCGAGCGTGCGCAAGCCGCGAGCATGAAGGAGTTGGCGTCGAAGATCGAGTCGTGACCCAGGGTCGCGCCCGGATCCCGGAGCTCGGCCCCGGTGGATATGACGACGACGCGTGGGCGCGGACGCGAGCGCACCTGCCCCCGACCCACGGACGCGAGCAGTCCCAGCTGACGAGGACCCATCACCGTGCCCTCGTCGAGGAGCACGTCGCCGATCCTGACGTCCTCGCCCTGGTACCGGACGTGCTCGCCCCGCTGCGGCGCCCGGGTGATCCGCACCGAGGCGAGTCCGGCATCGGTCCACTCGACCGGCACGATCGCGTCTGCCCCGCGCGGGACGGGGGCGCCGGTCATGATCCGCACCGAGGTCCCGGGGCTCAACGCCAGCATCCTCGTCTGGCCGGCCGCCATCTCCCCCGTGACGGGCAGGTGCACGGGCTGGTCCACGGACGCGGACACCACGTCGTCGTAGGAGACCGCGTAGCCGTCCATCGCCGAGTTGTCGAAGGACGGCAGGTCCATCGGCGCGACGACCGTCTCGCAGATCGGCAGTCCCAGGCACTCGAGAAGCGGCTGGTCGTAGGGTTCGAGCGGCTGCAGCGCGCCGACGATCCGCTCCACGTGCTCGTCAACGGTGCTCAGCCGGTCGGACGGCATCAGGTGTGTTGCCCAGGCAGGCTCTGCTGACATGACTCGACCCTAACCGGCTCTCGTCACGCGAGGGAGGTGCCCGCCTCCACCCGGGCGGGCCGGCCGGTGTCCTCGAGCTCCACACGGCCCCGCACGGTGACGCCCTTGCCGAACGTCCAGTCCCCGTGCACGACGAGCTCCTCGGCCCCCCGCAGGGACGGCGTTCCGTCGGGGAACCGCTCGTCGAAACGGTGCACGAGCTTGTAGAAGCGCGGATCGAGATCCACGAACGGCACCGATGAGACGCCGTCCTCGAACTCCAGGTGGTGCTGGTCGGTGAGCCGGTAGCAGTCCGAGCGCAGCACCAGCAGGTCGTTGGTGGTCTTCACCGGGATGAACCGCGACCGCTCCACCTCGACCAGCTGGGCACCGTCGAACACCTCGATCGCGGCGCCCATGGCACTCTCGATCTGGATCACCTCGGGACTGCCTGGGTCCGAGGGGTCCACGGTCTTGGTGTTCTTGATCAGCGCGAGGCCGAGGATCCCGTTGCGGCGCTCGAGCTCGTCGCGGAGCGCCTCGAGGTCGACCCACAGGTTGTTCGTCGACGCGAACCGGTGCCGGCTCAGGTCGGCCAGCGCCTCCTTGTCCTCGTCCAGCGTCTGCGCGGTCTCCCGCAGCACGAGCCGCCCGTCCGACGTACGCCGCGCGAAGTGCCCGCCCTTGCGGTCCGACGGGGTCCGACGGACCGCCTCGATGGCGAACGGCGCACCGGAGCGGGCGAACCACTCCGCGACCCGGGGGTCGGGGGTGGCGCCGAGGTTGTCGGAGTTGGACACGAACGCGCGCCGGTAGCCCGCCTCGATCAGCCGGTCGAGCAGCCCACTGCCGCGCAGGGCGGTGTAGAGGTCGCCGTGTCCCGGCGGGCACCATTCGAGGTCCGGGTCGGCCTCCCAGGTGACCGGGCTGAGGTCGGCGGCCAGCAGCTTGGGCTCCTTGTTCTGCAGGAAGTCCAGCGGCAGGCCGTCCACCGCGAGGTCATAGGCGCTCAGCGCCGCGGTGGTGTCCTTCGAGGTGCGGAAGCTGTCCATGAAGACCAGCGGCAGGGCCACCCCGTAGCTCTTGCGGGCAGCCAGCACCTGCCGCGCGATGACGTCGAGGAACGTCAGTCCCTCGCGCACCTGGAGCAGCGACTTGGCCGCCTCCAGCCCCATGGACGTGCCGAGGCCCCCGTTGAGCTTGACGACCACCGTGCCGGCCAGCCCGTCGGTGGTGTCCGGAAGGTCGGCGTCGGCGAGCGCCGCGATGTCCACCGGGTCGATCGTCGACTCGGGGATCATCCCGGTCTCGCCGCTCTCGACCTGCCGGTAGTAGTGCTCGAACACGTCGATTGCGACCGGGTCCACACCAGCGTCGGTCATCTTCGCGCGCGCCTGCTCCAGACCCTGGTCGCTCATGCGCCCGAGGGTACCGACCCGAGGCGGCCGACCGTGTGCGGGTGGTGGGTAGCGTCGTGCGTGTGGACCCCATCCCTCGTGGCAACCTCGACGCGACGGCCGCGCGCAAGACGGCGATGCGCGACCGGCTCGTGACGGCCCGCAACCGCCGCTCGCTGTGGGACGTGGCCCAGTCGGCACGCTCGATCGCAGACCACCTGCTCGGCACTGCGGAGGTACGACGGGCGGCCACCGTCGCGGCCTACGTCTCGGTCAGCAACGAGCCGGGCACCGGACCCCTGCTGGAGCAGCTGCTGGACCTGGGCCGCCGGGTCATCGTCCCCGTGGTGCTGCCCGACCTGGACCTCGACTGGGCGGTGTACGACGGACCGACCGGCCTGGTCCGCGCCCGACGCGGGCTGCTCGAGCCGGAGGGACCCCGGCTCGGGCTCGACGCGGTCGCGACGGCCGACGTGGTCCTCACGCCGGGGCAGGCCGTGGACCGCACGGGGATGCGGCTCGGCCAGGGTGGTGGCTGCTACGACCGGGCGCTCGGCCGGGTGCCGGTGGGGACGTTCACCTGCACCCTGCTCTACGACGACGAGCTGGTCGACGAGGTCCCGGCGGGCCCGCACGACCGGCCGGTGACCGCCGTCGTCACCCCGTCGGGCGTCACCCGTCTGCGGCGGGTGTGAGGGTCAGCGTCCTGCGGGTCGCGGCCGAGACGGCGCTGTGGGTGAACGGCCAGGCGAGCGTGCGACCGTCGGCCCACAGGCGGGTCTGGTCGACGTAGTGGGGGTCGAACGCGTGCCCTGAGGCGCCGGTGAGGTTGACCCACCTCGAGTCGTCGAGGTCGGCGAGCGAGACCACCATCCGCATGGACGGGGCCGCGGTGACGTGGTAGCTGTCCCAGCCCGTCGCCGCGGCGTTCCAGTGCGTGGCGTCGACGACCTCGCCGCCGCCGCCGACCTGGTAGCCGCCCCGGTTGAAGAGCCAGCGCACCAGCCGTTGGTGGGACTGGCCGAGGGTCTGGTTGCGCAGGTCCAGCTGGTGCTGGTGACCCCAGGTCCAGTCCACGGCGCGTCTCGCCTGCCGGCGGACCAGCTCGTCGCGGGCCTCCTTCATCGCCTTGCTGAGGATGTCGTCGCGCTCCTCGATGACGCCGTCGGTCCTCGAGTCGTCCCACCAGGAGTTGTCCGGGTGCGCCAGCAGCGTGCGCATCACCTCGAACCAGCGGCCGTCCCCGTCCGGCCACACTGGCCGCTCGAGGTCGTCGTGGAAGGTCAGTGCGAGCGTGTTCCTCCAGACCGCGTTGTAGTAGGCGGCTGCCGCGGAGTCGGCGCCCTGCTCGAAGTTCCAGCCCTGGAGGAGCCGCTGACCGCCGGAGAGGTACTGCGAGGGCATGAAGATCTTGAGCAGGTAGGGCACCAGGGTCGGTGCGAAGCCGTTGCGAGTGTCCAGCTGGATCCGGGACATGTCCGCGACGCTGAGCCTCGGCTTGCGGGTCAGCAGGTCGAAGATCCGCTGGCTGCGGTAGCCGTAGGCCCACGAGTCGCCCAGGTAGTAGGGGTAGTCCTTGGCTACGACGGCCTGGTTGGCGGTCGCCACGAGCCCGTTGGAGGGGTTCAGGACGCTGGGCAGCGCGGCGTACGGCACGTAGGTCCCGGTCCAGTCGTCGGCCCGCAGCCAGCCCCGGGCCGGGAGGTCGCCGGTGACGCCGGACTTGCGGATCGGGATGCGGCCGGGTGCCTGGTAGCCGATGTTGCCGGCCCGGTCCGCGTACACGAGGTTCTGCGACGGCACGGCGAAGTCCTGCGCCGCGTGGCGGAACTGCCGCCAGGTGGTTGCCCGGTCGAACCCGAAGAGGGCGTCGGCGGTGCGGCCGGGGGTCAGGGCGGTCCACTCGAGCGACACCGCGTAGCCGTTGCCCCTCGGCGGGGCGTGGGCCCCGGCGGGCGAGTTCGCGCCGACGGTGCTCAGGGTGCTGTCCACGTCGGAGAGCAGCGGTCCGTGGCGGGTCGCGCGGACCGTGAACCGGAACGGCTTGTCGCGGCCGTGCACCCTGATCGCCTCGTCGCGCATCCGCAGGGGGCGTTGTCGCCCGTCGTACAGGTAGGTCCGGCCGGTGACCTTCTCCAGGTAGAGGTCCTGCACGTCGGCGCCCAGGTTGCTGAACCCCCAGGCGATCTGCTGGTTGTGGCCGATCACCACCCCGGGTAGGCCGGCGAACGTGAAGCCGGTGACGTCGAACGGGCACCGCGGGGTCAGCCGGGTGCAGTGCAGGCCCATCTGGTACCAGATGGCGGGCACCGACACGCCGAGGTGCGGGTCGTTGGCGAGGATCGGCTTGCCGGTCGTCGAGTGCTCCCCGTCGACCACCCACGCGTTGGAGCCGAGCCCGTCGCCGGACCGGAGCGTCTGCGGCATCGCGTCCAGCACGCGGCCCACGCGCCGCAGGGCCTGCCGCGCGCCGTGTCCCAGCGGCGGGCGGGCGGGCTTGCGGGTCCCGGGAGCGGTCGCGTCCTGCTCGAAGACGTTGTCCACGACGGCACCCTGATCGACGATCGGGCGGTGCCGGGCATAGGGGTACGGCGGGTAGAGGCTGGCGATCTCCGCGGGCGTGCGGGTCCCCGACAGCAGGCCCCGCTGGACCTCGTCCCGCATGTTTCCGCTGAGGTTCCACGCCATCGCCTTGAGCCAGGAGACGGAGTCCACGGGGGTCCAGTCCGCGACCTGGTAGTGGAGGCCGGACAGGCCAAGCAGGGTGTACTCCAGGGACATCTGGGCGGGGGTGTGCTGGTGGATGTAGGCGTTGACGCCGTCGCTGAAGGCCTGCAGGTAGCTCTCGGTCTCCGGGCTCAACCGGGACAGCTCCTGCTGGGCGACCCGCCGCCAGCCCATCGTCCGGACCGTCTCGTCGATGCCAAGGGTCGTGGCGCCGAACATCTCCGAGAGTCGGCCGGCGGTGGTGTGCCGCCGCACGTCCATCTCGAAGAAGCGGTCCTGGGCCTGGGTGAACCCCTGGGCGTAGAACAGGTCGTGGCCGGTGCTGGCGTACACCTGCGGGATCCCGTGGTCGTCCCGGAGCACCCTCACCTCGCTGTTCAGACCGGGCACGGCGATCTCCCCGTCGGTCTGCGGGAACGACCACCGGACCACCTCCACGACCGCGACGAGACCGGCCACCAGAACCAGGACGAGCACGGTCGCGGCGTACGTCGACCAGCGGCCCCAGCGCGGCCAGGCCCGGAGCCCGCGCGTCGGTCCGGGTGGCGAGGTCTCCGGCTCCCCGCGTCGCGAGGGCTCTACGGACGCGGGCACGGCCGCCATTGTGCCTTCTGCCCCGTCGAGTCGGCCCATCCGCAGGCCCGAACCCCGTCGAGTCGGCCCATCCGCAGGCCCGAACCCCGTCGAGTCGGCCCATCCGCAGGGTTCGGGAAGTTTGCGAAACGCGGCCGTGTTGAGATACTTAGCAGTCGACGCCTCAGAGTGCCAACTCACCAACCGGGCGCCGCATGAGCTCCATGGAGGACCAGTGCCCACCTACCAGTACGCCTGCACCGAGTGTGACCACTCGTTCGAGCAGTTCCAGAGCTTCGATGACGACGCTCTCACGGTGTGCCCGCAGTGCCAGGGCCGGTTGCGGAAGGTCTTCAACGCGGTGGGTGTCGTGTTCAAGGGCTCGGGCTTCTACCGCACCGACAGCCGCTCGACCGAGACCAACGGCAAGGCCGACGGCAAGCCCGTGAAGGCCGCCGACTCCACGTCCGACTCCAAGCCCGGCTCCTCCAGCGGCGAGTCGTCGGGCAGCGACTCCTCGAGCGCCGACAAGCCCGCCGCCAAGAGCTATGCCAAGGCCGCCAGCACGAAGGACTCACCCAGCGCCGCCTGACCCGTGGCGGCTGCCTGTGGATGACGGACGACGCCGATCCCTCGAAGTTCCTAGCCTTCAGGGATGAGCCGTCTCCTCCTCTCCCTGCGCCGTCTGCGTCGTGTCGTCCTGGCGCGGCGGCGCCCCCTGGCCGCGCTGTGCGCCGCCGTCGCCGTCGTGGTCGCTCTGCAGGCCAACGCCGCACCCGCACCCCCGCGGACCATGGTGTGGACGGCGGCCCACGAGCTTCCCGGCGGGATCGTCGTCCGAACGAGCGACCTGCACCGCACCGCTTTCGACAGCGACAGTGTCCCGTCCGGGACAATCGGCACGGCGTCCGACGCTGTCGGGCGTACGACGGCCGGGCCGGTCCGGGCGGGTGAGCCGCTGACCGACGCACGACTGGTCACGGGCACCTTGCTCGACGGCTATCCGGGTCTGGTGGCACTACCGGTCCGGATCGCCGACGCCGCGGCGGTTCGACTCCTGCGGGTCGGTGACCGGATCGACGTACTCGCCGCAGACCCGCAGGGCGAGCCGACCGCAGCCGTGGTCGGTCATGCGGTGCCCGTGCTCGCGATTCCCCGGTCGAGCGAAGCCACCCCGGAGGTCGGCAACGGAGCACTGGTCGTCCTCGGCGTGAGCCAGACCTCAGCACGGACGATCGCGCAATCCGGTGTCTCGTCAGTCCTCTCGGTGGTCCTCACGCGCTAACGTGGCAGCCCAACGAACCGGCCGAGGGGTCTCCAATGCTCAAAGGCTTCAAGGACTTCATCATGCGCGGCAACCTCATCGAGCTCGCCGTCGCGTTCATCGTGGGAGGCGCCTTCGCCAGCGTGGTGACGACGTTCACCAACGTGCTGATGAGCTTCATCAGCAAGATCGGTGGCCAACCCGACTTCGGCAGCGTCTCCATCGCCGACGTCAACGTGGGGAGGTTCCTCAACGCCGTGATCGCGTTCCTCATCGTGTCGGCCGTCATCTACTTCTTCGTGGTGACGCCCTACAACAAGCTGCAGGCGCGGATGGCGCGGGGTGAGGAGCCGGCGTCGCCGGCTCCGGACATCGCCCTGCTCACCGAGATCCGCGACCTGCTTGCTGGTCGGCCCGGCACCTCCAACGTACGTGGAGGCGGCGGCCTCACCTGACGTCTCGGCCTCCTTCCTGCGGATGCGCCGACTCGGCACCGTTTCGGCCAGCGGATGCGCCGACTCGGCACCGTTTCGGCCAGCGGATGCGCCGACTCGGCACCGTTTCGGCCTGCGGATGCGCCGACTCGACAGGGGGTGGGGCATGGTCAGCCGTGGTGGGGCGGCACCTGGCTGCGCAGCCACTCATCGGCCGCGGCATCCGAGCCCGCTGGGTCACCGGAGCCCGCTGGGTCACCGGAGCCCGCTGGGTCACCGGAGCCCGCTGCGATGCCCGAGCCGGCCAGGTCAGCGAGGTCAGCCGGGTCGGTGGCCTCGTCGGACGGGATGCACTGACCGAAGACGGCAGCCCGGCGGCGGCGGTGCTCGGCCTGGGCCCTGGCATCCGGCCGGTCGGAGGGGCGGCCGGTCGGCTCGCTCACCGCAGCGCCTCACTGGGCTGGGCGGCCGAGAACCAGGAGGCGTCGAAGCGAACGCGAGCCGGGGTCCAGCCGCTCGTCGAGGTGAACAGCTGGGAGCTGACGCGCAGCGATCGCCCGAGCGGCTCGAGCCGGACACCCCCGAGCCGGCGCAGCAACGGACCGACGAAGTCGACTCCGTCACGGCCGGCCCCAGCAGCCAGGCCGGCCATCAGGTCGGCGCGCCGGACCGGCTCGGCCCCCACGTTGTAGATGCCGCTCGGCACTCCCAACGCAGCGAGCACCGCCGGCCCGACGTCCTCGACGTGCACCACGTGCGCCCACCCGTCGGGCGAGCCGGGCCCGAGCGCGTGTCCAGGTCCGGCGGAGCGGAGCCGCAGACGGCTGCCGGGGTCGTCAGCCACGAGGGTGCCGAACCGGAGCACCACCCCGGTTCGGGACCCGCAGGAGTAGCCCTGGACGACCGACTCCCCGACCGACGCGGGCTCGGTGGCGGGCGTGATCGCCACCGGTGACTCCTCGGTCACCACCAGGTCGCCCTGGTCGGCGTACAGGAAGGAGACGCTCTCCTGGACGATGCGCCGCACCCGAGCGTCGCGGGCCGCCTCGACGACCCGCCGCACCCCGACGGTCCGCAGCCGGTCGTTCGCCGCCCAGGCGTGCGGGCGCAGGGCGGCGAGGCCGACGGGCACGCACGTGGCGAAGTTGCAGACCGCGTCGGCGCCGTCGAACAGGCCGACGAGCTCCTGGTGGTCCATCGACGTCGTTGCTGACGGCTCGGCGCCGAGGCGGGTCAGGAGGCCGGCCTTCTCCGGGGTGCGGGTCAGCCCGACGACGTCGTGCCCGGCCTCCAGCAGCGTCGGTACGACGGACCTGCCGATCACCCCGGTGGCGCCGATCACCGCTACCCGCATCGAAGATCCCTTCTGGTTCCGTGTCCCCCGGACGCACCGGTGGCACCATCCGCGCGGCCGGTGGTCACCTACTGACCGGTTACAGTCTCCGATAACGGGGAGGTCACGGCAAGCCGCCTCAGCCCCGGACGGCGAAACTTGTACTGCGGACGCTCGGAGACGCCGGACGATTGCCGGAAAATGGTCAAGCAATCGGGACAGTCTCGAGAGGGTGGGGCGTCAGAGCAGAGACTGGTACAGCTCGACCGTCTGCGTGGCGATCGCGTCCCAGGCGAACGACGTGACGGCTCGCTCGCGACCGGCCCGGCCGAACCGCGTCGCCAGCTCGTGGTCGGCGGCCAACCGGTTGACACCCTCCGCGATGCCGCGCTCGAAACCGGCGGGGTCATCGGCGTCGTAGGGCACGATGATGCCGGTCTCCCCGTCCATCACCACCTCGGGGATGCCGCCCACGTTGCTCGCCACCACAGCCGTCTCGCAGGCCATCGCCTCCAGGTTGACGATGCCCAGCGGCTCGTAGACCGACGGACAGAGGAACGAGAGGGCGCCGGTGAGGACCTGGCGGACCTGGTCACGAGGCAGCATCTCCGAGACCACGAAGACCCCGTCGCGCTCGGCCTTCAGGTCAGCGATCAGCGCGTCCGTCTCCGCCTTGAGCTCCGGCGTGTCCGCGGCCCCGGCGAGCAGCACGATCTGCAGGTCGCGGTCGAAGGCGAGCCCGGCGCGCAGCAGGTGCGGCACGCCCTTCTGCCGGGTGATCCGGCCGACGAACGCGACGTAGGGACGGGACGGGTCGACGCCGATCCGCTCCAGCACCGAGCGGTCCGGGTCGGGGTGGTAGAACTCGGTGTCGATGCCGTTGTAGATGACGTGCAGCTTCTTCTCCTCGAGCTGCGGGTAGCACGCGAGGATGTCCCCGCGCATCCCGTTGCTGACCGCGATGACCGCGTCCGCGGCCTCGTAGGCCGTCCGCTCGGCCCACGAGGAGATCCGGTAGCCGCCCCCGAGCTGCTCGGCTTTCCAGGGCCGCAGCGGCTCGAGACTGTGCGCACTGACCACGTGCGGTACGTCGTAGAGCAGCTTGGCCCAGTGACCGGCCATGTTCGCGTACCACGTGTGGGAGTGCACGACGTCCACGCCTCCCGCGGCCCCCACCGCAGCCGTCATCGCCACGTCCGTGGAGAGCACCTGGAGCGCGGAGTTCGCGCCGGCGAGCCGCTCCTCCTTCTCGGTGTGCGCGGTCGCGCCCTCGCGCGGCTCACCCATCGCCTGGACGTCCACGTCGATGAGCTTGCGCAGCTCGCGCACCAGGAAGTCGACGTGCACGCCGGCACCGCCGTACACGTCGGGCGGGAACTCACGGGTCAGGATCGAGGCGCGCATGGAGGAAGTCATACCAGGGAATCACTGCCCAGGGAATGTGGTCGTGCGGGACCGGCTGCCCTAGGGTCGACCTCAACGGACCGGGAAACGGACCCGGGACGGCGCGGACGGGAGTGTGGACAACATGCCGAAGGTGCTGGCGATCGTTCTAGCCGGGGGCGAAGGCAAGCGGCTGATGCCCCTGACGCACGACCGGGCCAAGCCCGCCGTGCCGTTCGGAGGCAGCTACCGGCTCATCGACTTCGCGCTCTCGAACCTGGTCAATGCCGGCTACCTGCGCTGTGCGGTGCTGACGCAGTACAAGTCCCACTCCCTCGACCGGCACATCTCCGTGACCTGGCGGATGTCGACGCTGCTCGGCAACTACGTCACCCCGGTGCCGGCCCAGCAGCGGCGCGGTCCGCAGTGGTACGCCGGCAGCGCCGACGCCATCTACCAGTCGATGAACCTGATCAACGACGCGAACCCCGACATCATCGTGGTCTTCGGCGCCGACCACGTCTACCGCATGGACGCCTCGCAGATGGTGCAGGCACACGTCGACTCCGGTGCGGGAGTCACCGTCGCCGGCATCCGCGTGCCTCGCAAGGAAGCCTGGCAGTTCGGCGTGATCAAGGCAGCCGACGACGGCGTGACGATCGAGGAGTGGCTCGAGAAGCCGGCCGACCCGCCCGGCCTGCCCGACTCCCCCGAGGAGTCATACGCCTCGATGGGCAACTACGTGTTCACCGCCGACGCACTCGTCGACGCCCTCGAGAAGGACGCCGCGAACCCGGAGTCCCGACACGACATGGGCGGCGACATCATCCCGATGCTGGTCGAGCAGAAGCAGGCCGCCGTCTACGACTTCAAGCGCAACGTGGTCCCCGGCGCGACGGTCCGCGACCGGGACTACTGGCGCGACGTCGGGACCCTCGACTCCTACCACGACGCGCACCTGGACCTGGTCGCGGTCGAGCCGGTCTTCAACCTCTACAACACCGACTGGCCGATCTTCACCTCGCACCCGCAGCTGCCCGGCGCGAAGTTCGTCGAGAACGCGTTCGCCCGCGACACCATCGTCTGCGGCGGGTCGATCGTGTCCGGGGCCAACGTGGACAGCTCGGTGATCGGCTCGAACGTGTACGTCGGCGGCGGCGCCAAGGTCGAGCGCAGCGTCATCTTCGACAACGTGTCGATCGGCAGAGGCTGCATCGTCCGCAACGCCATCCTCGACAAGAACGTGATCGTGCCCGACGGCGTCACGATCGGCGTCGACGCCGACGAGGACCTGCGGCGCGGCTTCACGGTCAGCGACAACGGGGTCGTCGCCCTCGCCAAGGACCAGCTGGTCATTCCCTGAGCGGCCGCTCCACCGGCGGCCGGACCCTGCTCGCCCGGCCCCGGCGCCGCTCGTAGCGCTTCAGCACGACTGGGTTCTGCTCCGCAACGCGGCTCATCGCCGTCACCACGTTGCGCAGGTTCATGATCAGCGCGCCGTACTCCGGCCAGTGCCGGGCAGAGAGGTCCGCGGTGCTGAGCTCCTCGACGAGCAGGTTGAGGTCGGCACGCACGGCGGCGACCCGGACGGAGTCCGGCGCCAGGATGGCGGTGCCGGCCTCTCGCAGTAGCCGGAGCCAGCCGGTCCGGAACACCGGCTCCCACTCGACGACGTTGTCGATGCTGTGGCCGAGGGTCCGCGCGATGCTCCTGGTCTCCGCGACGGCCTGCTCGTTGTCGCGCAGCACGTCGTCGAGCACCGCGCTCCTGCGCACCCCGGCCGCTGCCCGGCGGGGGTTGAGGCGGCTGCTCTCCCGGGCCTGCCGGAGCAACGCCCAGGCCCGCTCGATCTCGTCGTCCAGGTCGCGGGTGCGGTCCACCCACCGGGTCGCCGCCGACTCGTCGCACGCGCCGCTCAGCTCCTCGGCCATGTCGCACAGCAGCTCCCCGACCGCGTCGTCGATGGCGTCGATCGCTCGGACGGCGGCGTAGTCGCGCAGCGGCGGCCAGACGGCGAGGTTGACGACCAGCCCGACAGCGACCCCGATCGCGGTGTCCAGGAGCCGGTCCAGCAGCACCAGGTCACGGGTGGTGGCACCGGTGGTCAGCACGATCAGCGCGGTGGCGGCGACCGCGGTGCTCTCGTCGCGGAACCAGCGAAGCGCACCGACGAACAGGCCGGCGACCAGCAGCACCGAGACCGAAACCGGGCTGAGCCCCAGGAAGTGGCCGACGACCCACGCCAGCAGCACCCCGAGGACGGCCCCGCTCACCTGCTGGACCCCTCGTGAGAAGGTCCGGTAGACGGTCGCGTGCACGACCAGCAGCGCCGCCCACGGTGCCAGGAACGCCTGCTGGAGCCCGAGGACGTCGAAGGCGACGACCCAGGCGGCCACCGCGGCCACGGCTGTCTTGACCAGCTGGATCAGCTCGGTCCAGCGCACCGGATCGCGCACCGCGGAACCTACGAGCGGGCGCAGCTCCCGCGCCGAGAACACCGACGACCCACCCCCTTGTCGGTCACGTCCACCCACACGCGCCCGCGCGAAACGCAGGTTTGCCTGCCGGTGGCTCTGGTAACACAGCATTCAAGCATCAACGAAAGGAGTCCCATCATGACCGCGCCCGACATCACCGGCACGACAGTGGCGTTCCTGGTGGCCACGGAGGGCATCGAGCAGGTGGAGCTGACGGAGCCTTGGAAGGCCGTCGAGGAGGCCGGCGGGACCCCGCGGCTCCTCTCGCCGGAGACCGGCACGGTGCAGGCCTTCCGGCACCTCGACAAGGGTGACACGTTCGAGGTCGACGAGGCCGTCGGTCAGGCGGACCCGGCGTCGTACGACGCTCTGGTCCTGCCGGGCGGGGTTGCGAACCCCGACGCGCTGCGCACCGACAAGGGAGCGGTCGACTTCGTGCGGGCCTTCGTGGAGTCGGGCAAGCCGGTCGCCGCGATCTGCCACGCGCCGTGGACCCTCATCGAGGCCGGTGTGCTCGAGGGTCGGACCCTCACGTCGTGGCCGAGCCTCCAGACCGACGTACGCAACGCCGGGGGCACCTGGGTCGACGAGGAGGTCGTCGTCGACGGCAACCTCCTCACCAGCCGCAAGCCCGACGACCTGCCGGCCTTCAACGCCAGACTCGTCGAGCTCATCGGGTCGTAGGGACCGTGGAGGTCCTCGGGACCTGTGAAGACGGGGGAACCATGCCGCACGAAGTCCGCGCACCACTGAAACGGCGCACACCACAGCAGGAGCGGAGCCGCGACCGCGTCGAGAGGATCCTGGAGGCGACCGCGGACCTGGTCGTCTCCCACGGTGTCGAGGCGGCGAACACCCGGGCCATCGCGGCCGCCGCCGGGATCCCGGTGGCGTCGCTGTACCAGTACTTCGCGGACAAGGAGCAGGTGCTGCTCGCCCTGGTCCAGCGGGACCTCGCCCAGATCGACGAGCTGATGGACGAGCGGCTCGCCACTCTCCCGGTGCTCAGTGTGCGTCTGATCGTGGAGACCACCATGCGGACGCACGCGGAGGTCTACCGCCGCTGTCCGGCGTTCGTCGTCATCTGGCTACGTGGCCGCACCAACCCGAGGATCAACGCCTTCTGCCGCGAGCACAACCGCCGGGTCGCCAGCGACCTGTTCAAGATGGCGTGCCGGTTCGACATGGTGACCGACCCCGACACCGGCCTCTACGTCGAGCTCGCCACCGAGGCGGCCGACCGGTTGTTCCAGGTCGCCTTCGAGGACTCCTTCGACGGCGACTGCCGTGTCATCGAGGAGACCATCGCCTTCGTGACCAGCTACCTGGAGAAGCACTGCACCCAGGCGGGGCTCACGGGGGTACCGAACCAGGACGTGTGAGGAGACAGCTCCGGCCGGGGCTCCGTCGCCTCCTGCCGCGCCCAGCCTGCGCGAGAAGGCCATCGAGTGGGACTGGACGGCGTAGGCTCGTAGCCACGCTCACGAGAGCGCCCGTCCAGACCACGCGCGGGGCGGCACGAGGACGCGCCATGAAGGGACCGGGAATGGTCGACGACCGGCAGTTGTCGGCTGTCCTGAGCGAGTTCGCCTACACCATCGCGACGGACTTCTCGATCGCCTCCATCCTCGACCACCTCGTCCGTCAGATCGTCCACGTCGTGCCGGTCACCTCCGCGGGGGTCACCCTCATCGAGGAGGACGGGCACCCCCATCTCGTCGCCGCGTCGAACGACGCGGCCCTGCGGTTCGAGAGGCTGCAGACGGAGCTGTCGGACGGGCCCTGCGTCCTGGCCCACGGCTCGGGCGCGGCGGTCTCGGTGGCGGACCTGTCGGTGGAGGAGCGGTTCCCCCGGTTCGCGACCGCCGCCTCGCAGGCGGGACTCGGGTCGGTGTTCGCCTTCCCGCTCAACCATGGCCGGGTCCGGCTCGGTGCTCTGGACCTCTACAACGAGTCCGTGGGGTCCCTGTCGGCCGACGCGATGTCCGCGGCACAGACGCTCGCCAACGTGGCCACGGCGTACCTGCTCAACGCACGGACCCGCGAGGAGGCTCACCAGAGCTCCGACCAGATGCGCCATCTCGCCAGTCACGACGCCCTCACGGGTCTGCCCAACCGGATGCTGCTGCTCCAGCGCATCGACCACGCCGCCGAGCGCGCCCGTCGCTCGCACGCCCCTGCCGCGGTGCTGTTCGTCGACCTGGACAGGTTCAAGAGCATCAACGACACCTACGGCCACGACATGGGCGACGAGCTGCTCAGGGCGGTGGGGGTGCGGCTCACCGACGTGGTACGCCCCGGGGACACCCTGGCCCGGGTGTACGGCGACGAGTTCGTCCTGCTCTGCGAGGACCTGCGCGACCAGTCCGACGTGGACCGGGTCTCCGAGCGCATCCGACGCTCGTTCGACCCGCCGTTCACCCTCGACGGCGTGAGCGTCTCCATCTCGGCCAGCGTGGGAGTCGCCTACGCGGGCCCCGGGGACCTCGTCTCCGGGGCACTGATCGCCGAGGCGGACCAGGCGATGTACCAGATCAAGCGCGAGAGCGCGCTCGGTCGCGCCACGTCCGATCTGGACAGCCTGCCCTCGCGAGGTCGAAGCGTGGCCCTCGGCCGGGACCTGCGGGCGGCCCTGACCGGCAAGGGACTCGACGTGGCCTACCAGCCCATCGTCGAGCCGGCCAACGGGGTGCTCTCCGCGGTCGAGGTGCTGCTGCGCTGGACCCATCCCGTCGAGGGCCCGATGCCTCCTGCGTCCGTCATCGCGGTCGCCGAGCGCACGGGGGTCGTGTCCGAGCTCGGCGCCTGGGTCCTGGAGCGGGCCTGCCGGGACTGGGTCCGCTGGCAGCAGGACGACCCCGACGGTGCCTTCGACCTGGCGGTCAACATCTCGACCGTGCAGCTGATGGCTCCGGACGTCGCCGGTGAGGTGGGCCGGATCCTGGACCGCACCGCGATGGTGCCCGAGCGCCTGGTCCTCGAGGTGACCGAGAGCGTCCTGGTCGAGGACCCGGAGCGGGCCCGGCTGGTCCTGCTGGACCTCAAGGCGCTGGGCGTCCGGGTGGCCCTCGACGACTTCGGGGCCGGCTACTCGTCGCTGAGCTACCTGAACCGGCTGCCGATCGACATCTTGAAGATCGACCGTCAGCACATCGAGAGCAATGGAGGGGTCGGCCGGTCCAGCGAGGTGATCTCGGCCCTCACCACACTGGCGCACGCGCTCGGCCTGCAGGTCGTCATCGAAGGTGTCGAGACCAAGATCGACCGGCTGACGGCTGTGCAGGTCGGCGCGGAGCTGGCCCAGGGCTACTTCTACGCCCGACCGGTGGCGGCGGCGGACCTGGAGGCGCTGCTCCGGGGCGCGGGGGCGTCCACGTCGCCGTTCCGGCTGCCCAGGCAGCGCGCCCGGTCGCTCAGGCGCCGGTGAGCCGGTAGACCTTCGACTCCCAGGGGCGCAGCCGGTCCGGGTCCCCCTCCACGTGGGTGCTGATCAGGATCTTGGCTCCGCCGCGGTCCGGTACGTCGACGGGGTCGACGTACGCCGGGAGCGAGGAGCAGTTCGCGAGGACCAGCAGGACGTCGTCCCCGTGGGTGCGGGTGAACGCCCAGAGCTGGTCGTGCTCGGGGAGCAGGAGCTCGAAGCGGCCGTGCACCACCACGGGCTCGTCGCGCCTGAGCCGGATCAGCCTCCGGTAGTGGTGGAACACCGAGTCGGGGTCGGCGACCGCCGCGGCCGCGTTGATGACGTCCTTGTTGGGGTTCACCGGCAGCCAGGGCTCCCCGGCGGTGAAGCCGGCGTGCTCCGAGTCGTCCCACTGCATCGGCGTCCGAGCGTTGTCCCGCGACTTGGCGGCGAGAGCCGCGAGCACGGTGTCGGGCGCCGTGCCGAGGCTGGTCGCGTCGCCGTGGAAGCCGAGCGACTCGATGTCACGGTAGGGTCCGATGTCGGTGAAGTCGGCGTTCGTCATGCCGAGCTCCTCACCCTGGTAGACGTAGGGCGTGCCCTTGTGCAGGTGGAGCACCGTCGCGAGCGTCTTGGCCGAGGCGACCCGGTGCGCTGGGCTGTCGTCACCGAAGCGGGACACCGCCCGCGGCTGGTCGTGGTTGTCCCAGTAGAGCGAGTTCCATCCCGTCTCCTCGAGCCCGCGCTGCCAGAGGTCCAGGTTGGCCTTGAGCACCGGCAGCGCGAGAGGTCTGAGTGCCCACTTGCCCAAGCCGGGCTCCTCGTCGAGCTGCACGTGCTCGAAGGTGAAGACCATGTCGAGCTCGCGACGGGCCGGGTCGGTGACGTCACGGGCCAGCGCAACGCTGCTGCCGGGCATCTCCCCGACCGTGAGCAGGTGACGCTCGCTGAGCCCGACGCGCTCGTTCATCTCCCGCAGGAACTCGTGCAGCCGCGGGCCGTTGGCGACCGGGTGGAACGCCGGGGTCAGGCGGCGGCCCGGCGGCGGCACCCCGTCGACGAGCCGGGCGGGCTTCGAGATCAGGTTGATGACGTCCATCCGGAACCCGTCGACCCCGCGGTCGACCCACCAGCGCATCATGGTGTGGACCGCGTCGCGGACCACCGGGTTCTCCCAGTTGAGGTCCGGCTGCTTGCGGCTGAACAGGTGCAGGTAGTACTCACCGCTGCGCTCGTCGTACTCCCACGCGGAGCCGGAGAAGGCAGACTCCCAGTTCGTCGGCTCGGCGCCCGCGGTGCCCGGCTGGTGGCCGTCGCGGGCCGGCCGCCACCAGTACCAGTCCCGCCTGGGCGACTGCGGGTCCCGCGACTCGACGAACCACGGGTGCTCGTCGGAGGTGTGGTTGACGACGAGGTCCATGACCAGCCGGATGCCGCGTTCGTGCAGGCCGGCCACCAGGGCGTCGAGGTCCGCCAGGCTCCCGAACAGCGGGTCGATGTCCTGGTAGTCGCTGATGTCGTAGCCGTTGTCGTCCATCGGCGAGGCGTAGACAGGTGAGAGCCACAGCACGTCGACGCCGAGCTGCGCCAGGTGGTCCAGGCGCGACGTGATGCCCGGGATGTCCCCGACGCCGTCACCGTCGCTGTCCGCGAACGAGCGGGGATAGACCTGGTAGACGACCGCCGACTTCCACCAGTCGGGGCTGCGGATGTCGAGGTGCATGGTCCGCAGCCTGTCATGGCGGCCTCCGCCATCGGATGTCCCGGGGTGATCGCCGGGTCACGTCGACGTCGGCGCCGAGGGGGTCAGGGATCGCCGCGGTCCCAGCGCGGTCGCTTCGGGGAGAGCCTCGACCGACCGTGCAGCACCCGGATCAGCCCCGCGAACAGGGCGTCCGTCCTGGGGGTCCGGTCGAACGTCGTGAGCGCCGTCGCCGGGTTCATCCACTGCCGCGCCACCGACTTGGCGAAGGTGAACTCCTTGAGCCCGTCCGGCCCGTGCACCCGCCCGAACCCCGAGTCGCCCACGCCGCCGAAGGGCAGCGCCGGGATGGCGGCGAACGAGATGACCCCGTTCACCGACGTCATCCCCGATCGCAGCCGCCGGGCCAGGTCCGCTCCGTGCGACCGGGAGAACACGGCAGACCCGAGCCCGTACCGGCTGGCGTTCGCGAGGGTCACCGCCTCCTCCATGTCGTGCACCCTTCTCACCGTCACGGTCGGCCCGAACGTCTCCTCGGTGACCGCGCACGAGTCCTCGGGCACCCCGGCCAGCACGGTGGGCTGGACGAACCTCTCGCCCACGGCGCTCGGGCCTCCCACCAGCACCTCGGCGCCCCGGTTGACCGCGTCGTCGATGTGGCGTCGTACGACGTCCGCCTGGCCGGCCAGCGTCATCGGACCCAGCTGCGCCCCGTCCTCCGCTCCCGCGTGCACGTCGCGCGCCCGACGGGTGAGCTCGGCGACGAACCCGTCGTACACCCGCTCGTGGACGTACACCCTCTCGACGCCTACGCAGGTCTGGCCGGCGTTGGAGAAGGCACCCCAGGCGGCGGCATCCGCGGCCAGGTGCACGTCCGCATCCTCGTCGACGAGCAGCGCGTCCTTGCCGCCCCCCTCGATGATCACCGGGACGAGGTTCTCCGCGCAGGTCGCCATCACCTTCCTCCCCGTCGCCGCCGAGCCGGTGAAGGCCACCTTGTCGATCGGCGCGCGGCAGAGGGCGACGCCCGTCTCCCTGCGTCCCACGACCGTCTGCAGCAGGCCCTGGCCGGGCAGCACCTCGCAGAGGCTCGCCGCGAGCCAGACGCCGACGCCGGGGGTGAGCTCGCTGGGCTTGAAGACGACCGCGTTCCCGGCGGCGAGCGCGTAGCTGATGGACCCCATCGGCGTGAAGACCGGGTAGTTCCACGGACCGATGACGCCGACGACGCCCAACGGGAGGTACTCCACCGTCGCGACGTGGTTCGCCATCAGCAGTCCCGATGACACCCGGCGACGACCGAGCACCTTCCCGGCGTGCGCGGCGGCCCACGCCAGGTGGTTGACGGCGAGACCGATCTCCAGCTGGGCGTCGGCGTGCGGCTTCCCGGTCTCCTGGTGCACCAGGTCCGCGAGCTCCGGCATCCGTCGAGCCAGCACCCGTCGCCACTGGTCGAGCACTTGCCGACGCTCGGCGAACGTCCCCCGCGTCCACCAGTCTGCGTCATGACGAGCGCGGGCGACCGCTGCCTCCACCGAGGCAGCGTCGTCGACGACGTACACACCCACGACCTCACCTGTCGACGGGTTGACGGACTCCAGCGTGCCTGTCACGGCTCATGCCTTCCCATCGGTCCTCGCCACGCGATGTGTCGGCGGCGTCCTCGCCCCACCATCATCGTCGGGCACCGTCAAGGTCGGGGGCCTGGGTCGCAGCGCTGGCCGCTGCCCGGACGCGCCCGGGCTCGACTATCCTCGCTGGAGCAGGGCTGGCGTCGGGCTGGGATTCCTCGGCTTGGGACTGTCTTGCTCGGCCCTCGTAGCTCAGGGGATAGAGCGTCGGTTTCCTAAACCCTTCCAGGGCGTGTCGGCAAACATCGGCAATCGGTGAATACGGCACCTGACCTGCGATTATGCCGGTGGCTGGAGTTGGCAACCGTTGGCGGCTCGCGGACTTCTTGCGGACTGGCTGCGGACTCTGGGCCCGGCGCGTCCGGTGGTCTCCCACTCGAGGCTGCTTCGGCACCTGCTCGGCCACGCTCACGCTGTGCCCGGCCCCGTCCGAGCAGGATCGCCGTCGAGGCTCCAGCTATCGCGCCGCCCGCCACCACCCCTGTCCGCAGTCCACCCTCAGCCCTTGAACTGTTGTGGCGTTGGTGCTGTGGCAAGTCGTCCTCGCATCAGGTTGCACACGGCAGGCGCTCACGCCGCGCCCGATGCAAGGGCTACGTGGAGCCTGTCACCGCAGCCGCGAAGATGGTCTCGTGTCGACGCTTCATGTCTTCGTGGACGAGACCAAGGCACGTGACTACATCATGGTTGCCGCGGTCGTCGTTCCTGGCGACCTTGGAACGATCCGTCGCAAGCTCAATGACCACATGCTCCCAGGCCAGCGGAGGCTGCACATGAAGGCGGAACGCGACGCTCGAAAGCGAGCATTGGCCGACACCATCGCGTCCCTGCCCCTCAGTGCTACGGTCTACAGCGCCGGGCGCCGATACCGCACCGACCTCCAGCGACGACGCGCGTGCCTGGAGCAGCTGGTTAGAGATCTGGCCGACCAAGGTCAAGTGCAGTTCACACTCGAGCTCGACGAGACCTTGCTCAGCACCGATCGCCAGCAACTGATCGAGGTGACCCGCGATACCGGCTGCGCCGACCAACTGCACTACCGCCACGAACGGGCGGCCACGGAACCGCTGCTCGCTCTGCCTGATGCCATCGCTTGGTGCTACGCCAAGGGCGGTCACTGGCGCGCACGCATCAGCTCGGTAATCGCCGGCACTACCGACGTGCAGAAATGCGCTGAGCCGAGCGCCACGGTCGTCCGGCCGGGTCTCGGGCTCTACTTCCTGAAGCTCAGCGCCTCAGGCAGTACCTAGTGTACGACAACGTGGCCAAGAAGTCCGCCACCTCGGCAGTACGCCCGGCGCCTACGTGACGGTCAGACCCCCCATGGCCGTCCCTGAGCAAGAACGGTGACCCGGGCGCGGTCGAGGCACCCGCAGCTTGGCAGGTTCGGGCTGCCCGCGTCCCACAAGGGATCGGTCTCCGGCTTCCTGCTCGACGTCGATGAGGTCGCGGCCTGGTCTAGTCGCTCGGCGTCCTACTGCGAGAGTGCATGACTTTGATGCGAGAAGGAAGTATGTTGCTTGCATGTCCAGCGCGGCGCCCCGCAGCGACGGCCCCATGTCTCTCCTGTTCGACGTGTGGCTCCTGTCCGGGCTTTCCGTCGGCTACCTGGACGACGTCCTGGCCGGCAGCGGCCTGTCTGGGAACGACTTCGGGCTGTACTCGCTGCTCGGGGCGTTCGGCCCCGCCACGCCCACGCAGATCCACCGTTGGACCGGCTGGCCGACCACCACCGTTTCCGCCCATCTCGGCCGTGTCGATCAGCGGGGACACCTCGAGCGGCAGCCGAACCCGAACGACGGCAGGTCCCTTCTGGTCGCCCTCGCTCCGGACGGGACGGCGGCGCTGCGGCAGGCAACAGGGCCGTTCCTCGCCGCCATGCACGAGCTCAGGCCCCGCTTCGTCCCCGACACGCTGCGGGAGCGACTGGTCCTGCAAGACCTTGACCGCATCCTGCGTGACGTCACTGGTCTGGACTCGCGTCCCTACACCGTGGATCCCCATGACGGCGGCCCCGCCACCGCCCACACGCTGACCTACCTCGGCCCCGAGCTCACGCCCGAGCAGCAGGACGAGGCCCGGCGCTACATCGACTTCCTGCGTCTCCAACCGGAACGGACCTGACATGAACACTCACGGCCTGCGTGGAACCGACGTCCTGCTCACGAGCAGGCTCACGCAGGCGGCGTCCGCCACCAAGGGCAGGCACACGCCCGCGCTGTCCTTCGCGGTCGCCTCCACCGGCGGGCTCCACGCCGTCGGCGCGGTAGGCATCGCCGACCTCGCCACCGCTCGGCCCGCGAGCACCCGGGATCAGTACCCGTGGTTCTCGATGACCAAGATCGCGACGGCGACCGCGGCCAGTAGGCTCGCGGCGGCCGGACGGCTGGACCTCGACGCCGCCATCGACACCTTCCTGCCCGGCTACCACGCAGGCAGACACCAGACGCCGACCGTTCGGCAGCTGCTTACCCACACGGCCGGGCTGTCCAACCCACTTCCGATCCGGTGGGTCCGCCCAGCGGGGCGTCCGGCCGATACCTCCCTGGTCGACACCATCACGGCCAAGCACGGCGCTCCGCGTCGGGCTCCGGGTCAGCGCGCCGCCTACTCCAACATCGGCTACCTGCTGGTGGGTCGGGTCCTGGAGGCGGTGACCAGCCAGCGCTTGGAGCAGGCGATCGCCGACCTCGTCCTCGACCCCTTGGGCATGACCGAGACCGGCTTTGACTTCGACCACGACCGGCCGCGTGCCACCGGATACGTCCGCGCGCCCCGGCTGGCGCACCCGCTGCTCAAGTGGCTCCTGCCAGCAGGGATCGTCGGTGACCGAGTGGGGGACTACAGCAGCCTTCGCCCGTTCCTGGTCGAGGGAGCCGCCTACGGCGGGCTCATCGGGCCGGCGTCGGACGCCGTCAAGCTCGCTACCGCTCATCTCAGCGACACGAGCCCACTCGGGGACCTCCAGCACATGAGGTCGATCACCCAGCGGGGCAAGCCCTTCGATCAGGGCATCGGCTGGTTCCGCAAGCCGGCCGATGCGGACCGGACCCCCGCGTTCGTCGAGCACTACGGCACCGGTGGCGGGTTCTGGAACGCGATGCGCATCTACCCCGACCTCGGTGTTGCCATCGTCGCCATGACCAACAACACCGCCGCCTGGCCCTACCACGAGTTCTTCACCCGCGTGGTCGACGCCTACCGCCAGCACGACCCACCCACCGGGTAACCGCCCACCCGTCTCACAGCATCCCGCCGCGGCCAGCGGCCTCACCCCTCACGCGCCTCATCAACGCGGTGTCCTCCGGAACGGCGCACCGGACGGGCAGGACGACCGCATCACCTCGATCGAGCTCCTCATGGCCCGGTCACTGGACGAAAGGCCCTGCCATGACGACGTTGCAGCATCCGGGGAAGCCGGTGGTGGCCCGCTGGCGCATCCCTGCCTACTGGTGGATCGTGCTGTCGAGCCTCGCCATCGCCACGTTCGCGGTGACTCCGTACCTGGTCTCGTCCTTGCCCGTTCTCGCCAAGGGAAACGTCGGTCTCTCCCGCAACTACCTCGACCGGGGGTTGCTCATCCACTCCGCGCTGTACGTGCACGTGGCCTGCGCGGGGCTCGCACTCGTCCTCTCCCCAATGCAGTTCGCGACGCGGATCCGCACTCGCGCCCCCAGAGTGCACCGAGTCATCGGGCGTGTGGTCCTCGTGGCCATCGCCCTGGGCGGAAGTGCCGGCATCGTGATCAGCACCGTCAGCGAGGCCGGGCTGGTGGGCACGATCGGGTTCGGGCTCCTGGGCGTCTTCTGGATCGGGTCCGCGCTCTCGGCGTTCCGTGCCATCCGACGAGGCAAAGTCGACGAACACCGCCGGTGGATGATCCGCACCTTCGCACTCACCTACGCCGGCGTCACCCTCAGGATCTGGCAACCCCTGCTTACCGGCCTGCTCACCGCGCTCGGCCTGGACGCCACGGCGGCCTGGAACCGCGCGTACACGGTGATGCCGTTCTTGTGCTGGGTCCCCAACCTCCTCCTTACGCAGTGGCTACTCATCCGCAAGAACGGCGCGCCCCAAGAAGCCAACCAGCTTGCGAACCCTCGTGCATCCAGGTGAACCAGTTGCCATCAGGTTGACGAAGGCGGCGTGGCGACCTTGGCGAGATCAGCTCTCGCACAGCGAGGGCCGGCAGGCATCCGCTCGGCCCGAGGGGCTCGACACGTCCCGCAGCGGGATCGGCGGGTTCTGGCGGTGCTCGCAACACACGATCTTTCGTCGAGCGGTTGGTCGGCGAGTGGTTTCAGCCTAGTTGCGGGCGCTCCGGGTGGATACTGGGGAGGTGGCGGCTGGTGAGGGGGCTGGAGGCCAGCGACGGCGCTTCACGTTGAGCTGCTCGGCTTTGTTCGAGACTGGCTCGGCGGCCCTGATAGCGAGGCGTTGGCTCGGTTCGTGGGCAGCGAGCGCTACGACGTGGCGCAGCTGTGCGCGGATCTGGGCCGGGTCAGGTTCCTGCTCGGCGGGGATGACGGGCATCTGCTCTTCGGCGAGGACGACGACTGAGCACTTGCTCTGGTTTCTCACTACCTTCGGGGGCTCCTGGGCGCTCCTCGCTGTCGATGATGGGTCACCGCTTGTCGGTGTCAAGGTCGTTCCTCCTCGCCGCAAGCGGCTGTGGGGGCTGCACCTTGACTTCTCCTGCGCGGTGACCAGAGTACGGGCTGCTGCGAGGAAGCGTCCCGGTAGAACGGTCAGCCGAGCAGCAAGGGACCGATCTGCTCGCTCGGCTTGGCGTACTTGAGGCGTTTGCGGGGCCGGTCGTTGAGCTCGGCGGCGACCCAGTCCAGGTCGGCGGCGGAGTGCACCGACAAGTCGGTGCCGCAAGGGGTGCGTACTGTCGTAGCGGGCCGTTGGTGTTCTCGTTGGTGGCGCGCTGCCAAGTGGAGTGTGTCGCAGAAGAAGATGGCGATGTCGGCGGCCATCTTGACCTGTTCCAGTCGCGCATCTCCACACCCTGGTCCCAGGTCAGTGACCGGCGCAGCGCCTCGGGCAGCGTCTTGATCTTCGCGGCCAGCGCGGGGGCGACTTGCTCGGCCTTGAACCCCTCGCGCAGCGGGACGAGCAGGGTGTAGCCGGTGGAGCGCTCGACCAGCGTCCGATCGCCGAAGCGTTGCCCTTCCCGAGGATCAGATCGCCCTCCCGATGCCCGGGCACCGCGCGGTCGACGGCCTCGGCGGGCCGTTCGCTGATGTGACCATGTCGGGCAGCACCCGGTTCTTGCGGTGGGCGCCCTGCCGGTTCGGGACCCGCAGCGCCCGTCCGGTGCGCAGACACTTCGTCAGCTCGCGGCGCAGCGCCCCGCGCGACTGAACGTACAGCGACTGATAGATCTCGGTCGACACCCACATCTCCGGCTCGTCGGGGAAATCCTTGCGCAGCCGGCCAACGATCTGCTCCGGGGAGTACCGCTTCGCCAGATCGGCTTGCACCCGCTGGCGCAACACGGGGTTGATCACCAGCTTCGCCGGCTTGGGACGGCAGGCCCGCTGATAGGCCAGCACCTGCGCCGCGCTCGCCCGATACCGGCCGGCACGATCGGCGTTGCGGCCCAGCTCCCGCGAGATCGTCGAGGGGCTGCGGCCCAGACGCGCGGCGATCGCCCGCATCGACTCACCCGCCGCACGACCCAGCGCGATCTCTTCACGCTCCGCGAACGACAAGCAGCGTCCCTGCAGGTCCCGGCCCCGCCTCGGCCGCACCCCGCCGGCCTGGCTCAGCCAGGCCAGGCCGCGGTGGCGATACGTACCGGCAACCGCAGCCGCGTCGGTCAAGAACTCACCACCCTGCCACGCCGCCCAGAACGGCTGATACAGCTCGGCGACAAGCTGGTTGGAGAAACGCACAGGCATCGTCAACACCTCACAAGAATCCAGCAATCAGGTGGGTGTTGCGACCACCGCACGAACCCGGGGTTCGGCTTTCGGAACGCAGGCGGTGACGGAGTCCTGGCAGCTGATTGACGCACATTGCCAGGGGCGCGATGCTGGGAGGGCCGTGGCGCCGCGGGTGGTGGGAGGAGGAGGACGACATGCCTCGGATGGGACTCATCACTTTCGGACTGGTCGTCCTCGGGCTCGGAGGCGCGGGCCTCGTGGCCACTCCCCAAGCCGAGAGCGCGGTGGGTCACGAGCCGGCCCGCGTGTCGAAGTCCACGCCGTTCGTAGCTGACTGCAACGATGCGCGCCCGCCGACTGCGGCGTACGTCAATGCCGAGGTTGAACCCTATGTTGCGGTCGACCCGCGTCATGAGCGGCAGATGATCGCGGTCTATCAAGAAGACAGGTATCCCAACGACGGCGCCAACGGGGTGCTGGCTGCATGGACGTCGGACGCGGGAGTCACTTGGTCGGCGCCCCGACTGTCGGCACAACCATCGTTCGCCCGCTGCTCGGGGGGCGACGCCGCTAACGGTGGCGACTTCGAGAAGGCGACCGACCCGTGGGTCTCCTACGGCCCGGACGGGCGCGCCTACTTCGCGGCGGTCTCCTACAACGACTCGAACTGGGACACCGCTGAACTGGTGTCGACGTCCGATGACCAGGGCCGCACCTGGAGCTCACCTGCCACGCTCATCCGCGACAACCAAGACAACCTCATCGACGACCGCCCCGCGGTCACTGCAGACCCGACACGCGCCGGAACGGCGTACGTCGTCTGGGAACGGCACTTCAGCGCCCCAGCGGACAAGGCCCGGGGCAGCGTCTACTTCGCAGTGACGCGCGACAGCGGTCGAAACTGGTCAGCCGCACGTGCGATCCACCGCGCACCGCTGGGACAGCAGACGTCAGCCAACCAGATCCTCGTGCTGCCGAACGGCGACCTGCTCAACATCTTCACTCAGCTCGGTCTGGGCGCCGGCTCAACCCATCCCCGTCACGACCGCATCCTGGTCATCCGTTCCACCGACGCCGGCCGGACCTGGTCGCGACCGACGGCGGTGGCCCGAACGTATGTGAAGGGAGTGGAAGACCCGCGCACCGGCGACGCGGTCCGGGTCGGAGACAGCTTCACCGACGTGGCCGTCGACCCCCGTGTCAACGCCAGAAACGTGTACATCGTCTGGGGCGACTCGCGATTCACCGCGGACGGAAGCCAGCAGATCGCACTGGTCCGGTCCACGGACGGAGGCCGCACGTGGAGCACCCCACGCGACGTGTCGAGCAATCATCACACGCAGGCGTTCGTGCCGTCGGTCGCAGTCACCGGACAGGGCCGAGTCGGCGTCACCTACTATGACCTCACGTCCGACTCCGTGACGTCTCGAGCGCTGCGCACGGATTACTGGTTCTCGAAGTCTGACGACCGTGGCGCGACTTGGTCGCAGCGGCAACGGGTCAACTCCCATCCGTTCGACCTACGCACCGCGCCCTACAACGGGGGATTCTTCCTCGGGGAGTATCAAGGCTTGGCCGGGACGGCCACGAAGTTCGTCACCACCGCCACTTTCACGAACGACCGAGACCTCCTCAACAGAACCGATATCCAGGCCGGACAGCTGCCCCGTTAGTTACCCGATCGATGACCACGTGGCCATCAGTCGTTCACCCACGCGGTGCCGGCGAGTCGCCGCAGACGGATGCTCAAGCGGTGAGGGATTCGGCTCTTCGCTCACCGCCCGTCGTTCGGCGCCCCATTGCTTTGATAGCGGCGATCCACCGTGGTGAGGTTATGTCTCCGTGCTGTCAAGATTTGCGTGTTTGTGGCGACCACCTGATTCACGTCGAACAGGGATCAGAGCCCGCAGAAGTGTCCTAGCCTTGCCCGATGACCACTGAGGACTCCCGCTTCGCGCGCCGTTGGGCAAGTCGCCGGGTGGCGAATGGACTCGACCCGGCGCCTACGGCCCAGAACCCCGCGGAGCCCGAGCTGCTCACTGCTGCCATGGCGCTGCTGTCCGACTACGAGGATGCTATCTACGCATCGTCTCGTCACTCCCTCGTGCCGGGGGATCAGTCCCCTGCCTCAGAGGCCGCCCATCTCGTTGAGGCAACTCGACTTCATGCCGATGTGCGACGTCTGCGGCTGGAGATCTTGGACTTGGTCGACGCTCAGCCGTAAACTCAGCCGGTTCCGACGATAGGGCTGCCGAGTTGCCGGTATTGCCACCGCATCCGACGGCGCTTATTCGTGTGGTTCGAGTGGCCTTGCCGATCCGGAGGTGCCCCGCATCAGCTGGAGGGGCCGGCAAGGCGTCGTTTAGTCCCAGCTGGCCCAACCCAGGGTGGGTGCGACCGACTGACTCCACATGCCGATCCCCGCAACGGGACGCGCCACCGGAGTGGAGTTGCCTCTCTTGGATCACGAGTCGGTGGCAAGTCCGTCGCGGGTGGCCCAGCGATGAAGGCGGTTTGGGCCGGCGGAGGCGCCCGCGGGATCTGATCGGACCCGGCGAACTACTTGTCGGGCTTTCGCTGACAGACTCGGAGAGTGTTCAGGACGCTGCGCATCGAGCCCTCCGGCGATGTCGTGGCTCGGGTGGCATCCGCCGCGTTGGCTCTGCCCGACGCCTACGAGGAGGACGCCTGGACCGGCGTGAGGTGGCGAGTCCGGAACAAGACCTTTGCTCACGTCCTGGTCGTCCAGGAGGGTTACGCCTCGGCGTACCGCGACGCGACCGGAGTGAGAGAGCCAACCACGGTGCTGACTTTCCGGTCATCCGGCGACGAGCTCTTGGCCTTGGCCCACGTCGGGGCCGCCGTTCTACCAGCCGCCGTGGTCGCCCACCATCGTCGGCATGGTGCTCGACGACGACACCAACTGGGATGAGGTGGCCGAGCTGGTGACCGAGAGCTACCGGTTCTGCGCTCCGCAGAAGCTGAGGCACCGGCTGGATCGATGACGTTGCACGGTCCTGGTGGTAGACACGGTCACCGAGTGGGATCGTGCGCTCTACTCCTCCACAGCGGGATCGGCACGCGGAGCGTGCCACAGGGAGATGCCTCTACGGTCCGGGGGGAACCTCAGCGCGAGGTAGCCGATACGTCGGATCCCCAGACGGGCAACTGGAGCGTTTCACGGATGCCGCCGACAGGTGCGCATATCTGACCCTGGGAATTGGGGGAGCGTGTGGGTACAAGTCCGTCGTTCGACTCGCTCCTGACACATGTCCGCGGTATGGCACTCCACAGCGGGATGCGCGGAAGCCTGTGGCTGGGACCATCGCGACAGGGCCGACCGAAGACTTAGCGTCCTGCCATGAGTTCCTCGACCGAAGACCTTCCCGAGCTCGGCGACCCGAGACTGGTTGAGGTCAGCGAAGATATCTACGCCTACTTGCAACCCGATGGGAGCTGGTGGATCAACAACACTGGCTTCTTCGTCGGCAAGAAGGGCGTCATCAGCATCGACGGCTGCTCGACGGCGGCCCGCACCAAGCGCTACCTCGAGACGATCTCGTCGGTGACCAAGGCGCCCGTGCGCACGCTGGTAAACACCCACCACCACGGCGACCACACGTTCGGGAACTTTCTCTTCAAGAACGCCACGATCCTCGGACATGAACGAACCCGCGAGGACGTGCTGCACTATGGTCTGCCGTTCGACGCTCCGATCTTCCAGGACGTCGAATGGGGCCCGGTGGAGCTGGCACCCCCCTTTGTGACCTATGAGTCCGGCGTGACGCTGTGGGTGGACGACCTGCCGATCGAGCTAAGCTACGTGGGCCAGCCCGCCCACACGACGAACGACTCCCTCGTCTGGGTCCCCGATCGGAGCACGCTGTTCGTAGGCGACCTGCTCTTCAACGGCGGTACGCCGTTCCTTCTTATGGGATCCGTCGCAGGGGCCATCGAGGTGCTGGAGAATGTCGTGAAGCCGCTACCCGCGACCACGATCGTGCCCGGACACGGGGACGTCTGCGGTCCCGAGCTGATCGACGATGTCCTCGACTATCTCAACTTCGTGATGTCGGTCGCGGAGGACGGCTTCAAGTCGGGGGTGTCCCCCCTCGAGGCGGCGCTCGAGACCGATCTGGGTCGGTTCGCCGGCCTGCTCGACCCCGAGCGGATCGTTGGCAACCTGCACCGTGCGTATGCCGAGCTCGGCGGCGCCGAGCGGGGCGCGCGGATCGACACCCGCGCCGCCCTCACCGACATGGTCGCCTACAACGGCGGCCAGCGGCTCACCTGTTACGCCTGAACGCCCTGCCTGCTCGCAATCGAAAGGACCATCCATGCGCTGGACAACCTATGTCTCGCCCTCCGACAGCACCACCCACGTTGCCCTGGTCGACGACAACAAGCTCCACGGGGTGCGGGACACGACGCAGCTCATCGAGCTGCTCGACGACGCCGAGGCCATGGCTGCGGCGGCCGAGCGAGCCAAGAGCGACCCGATCGACGTGCTCGAGCTCGAGACCGCCGAGGTGCTCGCGCCCGTACCGGTCCCGCCCTCCGTCCGTGACTTCTACGCGTTCGAGTCCCACGTGCTTGCCTGCGCGAAGGCCCTGGACCAACCGATCAACCCGGACTGGTACGAGCTCCCGGTGTTCTACTTCCAGAACCCCCAAGCCACACGCGGACACCGCGCGGATGTGGAGATGGCGCCGGGCTCGACCCGCTTCGACTTCGAGCTGGAAGTGGCCGCGGTCGTCGGCAGGGCCGGCCGTGACCTCCACCCTGAGGAGGCCGAAGAGCACATCGCCGGGTACATGCTGATGTCTGACTGGAGCGCTCGCGACCTGCAGGCCCGTGAGATGAAACAGACCATGGGGCCGGTCAAGGGCAAGGACACCGCTACCAGCTACGGTCCCTGGCTGGTCACGCCTGACGAACTGAGTGGGCGTCGGGGCGCAACGGCCTATGACCTCAAGATGACCGCCTCTGTGAACGGACGCCCCTACAGCGAGGGCAACCTCGGCGACCTACACTGGTCGTTCGGCCAGATGCTGGCCTATGCCTCGCGCGGCACCCTGTTGGTACCCGGCGACATTATCGGCAGCGGAACGGTCGGCACCGGCTGCATCCTCGAGCTCTCGCTCGTCCACGGCGAGGACCAGTACCCGTTCTTGAAGGTCGGTGACGAGGTCCGCCTCGAGGTCGAGGAGCTCGGCTTCATCTCGACCACGATCCGTCACGGCAGCGACGTCATCCCGCTTCGCTAAGTCGCGGTCGGGTCGGGTCGATCATGAACGAACGCCTGCCTCGTCTAGGTCAGTCAGACCTAGACCAGGAGCAGCAGGTGCTCTTCCGGCTGATCACCGAGGGAGCCCGGGGTCGTGGCCAGTCCTCGTTCCCACTGGTGGACGACGACGGGAGCCTGGTCGGACCGTTCGGACTGATGCTGCACGCGCCGAAGGTCGGCCTGCCGCTGCAGGACCTCGGAAGCGCGCTGCGCTTCCGGACCGGCCTCGGGGACCGGACGCGTGAGCTGGTGATTCTCCTGGTCGCGGCGGCGACCCGGAGCGACTTCGAGTGGCACGCGCATGCGGGGCCCGGCCGAGAGGCCGGCATCAGTCCAGCGGAGATGGACAGCCTACGGGCGGGCACGTTCAGCTCCCAGGACCCGGTCGAAGCGAGCCTCGTCAGGATGTGCGAGACCCTGCTCGACGACGGGGACGTCGACGACCCGACGTTCGACGTACTCCAGGAGGCCGTAGGGGCCGAGCAGGTGCTCGAGCTCATCGTGCTGGTCGGTTACTACCGCACCCTGGCTCAGATGATGCGTGTGTTCCGGGTCGGCACACCCGACGCCTGAAACCCGCTCGTCGGCCAGACGGCCTCGAGAAGAACCGACCCCAGGGCGTGATCCGAGGTCCGGATAGAGTCGCGAACGTGATGCCCGGTGAGTCTCACCAGCACGATGCGAAGCCAAGGGGGATGCTTCCGGCAGCCGACCCGGCGACCGTCCACCAAGAGCTGCGCACGTGGTTGCGTGCCGTCACCGACATCGCCGGCGCCGTCACACTGCACCAGCCCTTGTCGGCGCTCCTCGACCTTCTGGCTCGCAGCGGCGGTGAGCTGATGGGCTACGATTTCTGCGCAGTGCTCCTGGCCAACGAGTCGGAGGGCATGCTGGAGATCAGCGGCTCCTACGGCCTCTCGGCCGAGTACGAGTCCCAAGTCAGCAGCTCCCTCTCCTTCCGGCTCGGCCCGCAGCCCTCTGGGGAGACGCCGTCCAGCCGCGCCTTCCTGACCGGCCTACCCGTCGCGGTCGAGGACGTGCTGCGCGACCCAAGCTTCCGGCCCTGGGGCAGGATCGCGAAGAAGCAGGGCATCGGCTCGTTGATCGCCGTACCTCTGATGGTCAACGGCCGCGCCGTGGGCACCTTGAACGGCTACCGGTCCAAGCCGCATCATTTCGAGCAGGACGAGGTGCTGCTCCTCGGGGCGTTGGCCAACTTGGCCGGCACGGCCATCGAGACCGCGAGGCTGCGTGAGCACGAACAAGCCACGATCGGCCAGCTGCAGACCCTCAACTCCTCTCTCCGGGCGCAGGCGCGTCTCCTTCAGCAGGCTGAGGAGATCCACCAGCGGCTGACAGCAGTGGCGCTGGGTTCCGGAGGCGTCCAGGCCTTGGTCAGCGTCTTGGCCGGGCTGCTCGACCGGCCAGTGCTGGTCGAGGACGCGGCCCTCGGCGTCCTCGCCATGGCGGTACACCAGGGCGCCACGGTCGACGCGCCCCCCGCATCCGAGCGGACCGACCTGGAGCCGGCCCTCGACACCGAGGGTGGTCTCATCGAGGTTCCACCTTGGCCAGGCGCAAGGCCATACCTGCCGCGGATCTCAGTGCCGGTGTTCCTCGACGAGGAACTGGTGGCGCGTTTCTGGATGCCTGGTCGGGCCCACGACCTAGGCGCCCTCCAGCGACGTGCGATCGAGCACGCCGTCGTCGTGAGCGCCCTTCAGATGATCCGCGAACGCACTGCCCTCGACGTCGAGTGGGCCTTGCGCGGAGATCTGCTCGCTGAACTGCTCGCGGACAACCCCTCGGACAGCGTCACCCTGATTCCGCGGGCCCGCCACCTGGGGCACGACCTGTCACAACCCCACACCGTCCTGGTGATACGTGCCGATCCCGAGGACGGAGACGCCCGCTCCTCCACCAGCAGCGAGCAGCGCCGGATCCTCGGCCTGGTCCGGACGGCCGCCCAGTCCACGGCGTCACCCGCGCTCGCGACCATCAGCGCTGAGTACGTCGTCATGCTCTGGCCGTTACCGCGCAAGGCCGGAGACCTCACGTCCGAGGAGGTGGCCGAGTCCATCCGGAAGCACGTCTCCAAAGGCGGATCCCGATCAACGATCAGTGTGGCCGTCGGTGAGCCGTGTCAGGACCTAACCGGGTACGCACAGGCGTTTCGGAGGCAGCGAGGGGCCCTCGAGCTCGCGCGTCTCCAAGGGTACCGCGACCGCACGATCACCCTGCCAGGCCTCGGGTTCTACGGCTTGTTGCTGCAGCTCGATGATCTGTCGGTGCTTGGCCGGTTCGCTGATGAGACTCTCGGCCCGCTGCGCGACTACGACGACGCCCGCAAGACGAACCTGGTCGAGACGCTCCGGTCCTACCTGGCCCACGACCTGAGCACAGCCAGGACAGCCAAGGCACTGTTCGTGCACCCCAACACCGTGACGCTGCGGCTGAAGCGCATCGAGTCCCTGCTCGGCCTCCAACTGGCGCGCCCCGAGTCCCTCTTGCAACTCAACGCGGCCCTGATGGCGCACGACATCGGGCGTGTCGGCGTGGACCGGCGCACCTAGCGCGCGGAGTCACCGAGTCTCCATGTGTGGACCCACATGCGAGGCCCCAGGAGACTGTCCAGGCAACCATCGTTACAGCCGCCGACGGGGAGTTACGTTCCTCACAATGTTGTCGCCAGAAGGCAGGTCGCATGACTGAGACCATCACCCCTCGCTTCGTCGCCACCGACGACCCTCGGCCGGAGTCGGTACGACCCGAGCTGGAGCAGATCCGCCGCAAGGACGGAGACCTGATGCTTACCGGTCGCGGGGGCTACCTCGACGACACCGTCCTGCCCGGGATGCTGCACGCGGCGATCCTCCGCAGCCCCTACGCCCACGCGCGGATCCGTGGCATCGACACGTCCGCGGCCGAGGCAGCGAGTGGAGTGCGCTTCGTGCTCACCGGCGCCCAGGCCAAGGACCAAACGAGCCCGATTCCCCACTACTTCGATCCTGCACTGGTCGGTGGACGCACCGCCGACTTCAGGCCACTGGCCGTCGACGAGGTGATCTACGCAGGCGAACCGGTGGCAGCCGTGGTGGGCGTCACGCTCAACGATGCGGAAGCGGCGGTCGCGCTCATCGAGGTCGACTGGGAGCCGCTGCCCTTCGTGATCGACGCCGAGAAGGCACTCGAGCAGGGTGCCCCTAAGGTGTTCGACACCTGGGAGGACAACGCCATGATCCGGCTTCCCTTCGTCGAGGGCAACGCGGGACCGATCATCGACTCCGCGAAGCACACCCTCGAGGGCGAGCTCCGGATCCAGCGATACCAGACCGCCCCCCTGGAGACTCGTGGCTACATCGCCTCCTGGGGCACCGACGGCCGTCTGACACTGCACGCGTCGGCCCAGAACCCACACCCGCTGCGCTCACACCTGTCCAAGACCCTCGGCATGCCCGAGAACCAGATACGTGTGATCGCGCCGCGCGTTGGTGGCGGGTTCGGCCACAAGTTCCACGGTTACCCGGAGGAACCGCTCGTCGCGCTGCTCTCGCGCGCCGTCGGAGCGCCCGTGAAGTGGCTGGAGACCCGGGCCGAGTGCATGCTCGTGGGCGCTCGTGAGTTCATCCACCGCTTCAAGGTCGCCTATGACGAGGACGGCAAGATCCTCGCGCTGCGCGACCGGATCATCGCCGACATCGGCGCACTGGGAGCCAGCGGCGGCTGGGGCATGGCGTTCATCGCCGGCATGGCGCTGCCGGGTCCCTATCGGGTCAAGCACTACGACGTCGAGTCCACCGCGGTCGTCACTCACAAGGCTCCGTGGAACGGTGCTCGCAGCTACGGCAAGGAGTCCGCTGCCCTGGCCTACGAGCGGATCATGGACCTCGTCGCCGCCGAGCTGTCCCTCGACCCGGCCGAGATCCGCAGGCGCAACTTCATCCCCCCGGAGGAGTTCCCGTACTGGACGTCGATGAAGCACCTGGACAGTGGCGAGTACGCCGCAGCGCTGGATCACGTCCTCAAGCTGGGAGGCTACGACCAACTGCGTGAGGAGCAGGCGCAGGCGCGCTCCCAGAACAGGCTCGTCGGCGTGGGTGTCGGCTTCGAGCTCACGCCGGAGGGCGGTGACTTCTCGGGGACCCTGCTCCGCGGCTTCGACACCTCGACGGTGCGGATGGACCCGACCGGCACGGTCACCGTGCTGACCGGTGTAACCAGCCCCGGTACCGGGAACGAGACGGGTATCGCCCAGGTGGTGGCCGCCGAGCTCGGCGTCTCGCCGCACGACGTCACCGTGGTCCAGGGCGACACGGATCGGTGCCCCTACGGCTACGGCAACTTCAGTAGTCGCTCAATGACGGTGGGAGGGGCGGCTGCCTTGCTGGCGGCGAGGGACGTGCGGGCCACGCTTGTGACCGCCGCCGGCGTACTCCTCGAGACCACTCCCGAACAAGTACGTCTTGCGCACGGCCGCGCATCCGTCGTCTACGAGCCCGACCGCAACCTGAGCATCGAGGAACTGACACGTGCCGTGTTCGTGCGGACCCTCGCCGTACATGGTCTCGACCAAGCGCAGCTCGAGTCGACGCGTACCTACGCGCCGTCCAACGTGCACAACGTTCCTGACGAACTGGGACGGTCGTCCCCCTACCCCTCTTTCCCATACTCCGCGCACGTCTCCACCGTCGAGGTCGACCGGGAGACCGGATTAGTCAAGCTCCAGAACTATGCAGGCGTCCACGACTGCGGCACGATCATCAACCCGAAAATGGTGGAGGGCCAGTTCCTCGGTGCGATCACCATGGGCATCGGTGGAGCGTTGTGGGAGGAGTTGAAGTACGCCCCAGACGGCCGCCTCGCAACGAAGTCGTTCAAGCACTACCTGATGCCGCGGGCCAACGACCTGCCATGGATCAAGGTCGGGCACGAGGTCACGCCGTCGCCGTTCGCGATGCTCGGCATGAAGGGAGTCGGCGAGAGCGGCGTAGCCGGCGCCATCGCCTCCCTCGCCAATGCTGTCAACGACGCGTTGCGACCCCTGGGCGCCGTCATAGACCAGATGCCTCTGAGCGCACCCAATGTGCTCGCCGCAATCCGAAGGGCAGAACGCTCATGATCCGCACGGCACTGACCCACCACATGCCCCATACCCTCCGAGAGGCCGGCGACCTGCTCGGCGGACTCGACGGCACTACCGCCGTCCTCGGCGGTGGCACCATGCTCGTGCCTGCCATGGGACGGGGTGAAAGGACGTATGACCACGTCGTGGACCTTCGCCGCCTAGGCCTCTCTGGGGTGACTTCGACGGCGGACGAGGTGGAGCTCGGCGCTATGACAACATACTCGGCCGTACTCGCCGCTGACGTCGACGGTCCGGCGAACCTGCTGAAGAGGCTCGCCGCAGGTATCACAGGTGGCCCCCAGCTCCGCAACCAGGGGACGGTGGGCGGATCAGCCAGCTATGCAAACCCGTCGTCGGATGTACCCGCAGCGCTGGTGGCCACCGGGGCCCGACTGTCGCTGCACGGGGCGAACGGAGTGCGGGAGGTCACCGCCGCGCAGTTCTTCCGAGATGCCTTCGAGACTGTACTCGCAGGCGACGAGATCGTCACGAAAATCCGCATTCCCAAGAACGATGCGCGGACCGGTTACTTCAAGTTGAAGCTGTCTGAGAGCAGCTGGCCCATCGCCACTGGAGCCGCTGTGGCGGCGCATACCGACGGCCGTCTCACCCAGGCGACGGTGACGCTGGGTGGTGTCTGCGCCACGCCGGTCACCGTCGACGTCACCGAGTGCGTGGACGAGCGCGGCGTGCTGACCGTCAGCGACCGTGAGTGGGCCGAGCTCATCGAGCAGCACCTCGAGGACCCGTGGGACGACGAGTTGGCACCAGCCAGCTACCGCCAGCAGGTGGCCGGCGTCGTTGCGCGCCGAGCATGGGAAGAGACCATTCAGGACGGAGAGCAATGAGCACCTCGCAAGCATCGAACCTCAGCCCCCAGAGCACGCCAGGTAGGTCCATCACTTTGCGCGTGAACGGTGAAAGCCGTTCCGTCGAGTGCCACGACCGTCAGCTGTTGGTCGAGGTCGTGCGCGACCAGCTGGCGCTCAAGGGCACTCACGTGGGTTGCATGAACGGCGACTGCGGCGCCTGCACGTTGGAGCTCGACGGCCAAATCGTGAAGTCATGCCTGATGCTCGCCGCGAGCGCCGACGGTGGGGAGGTTAACACAGTCGAGAGCCTCGGCAGCCCTGACGAACTGGCTCCCGTCCAGGAAGCCTTCTGGAACAACGACGGCTTCCAGTGTGGGTTCTGCCTACCGGGCCACCTGTTCGCTGCTCGCAACCTGATCGAGTCGAACGACGCCCCGAGCGACGACGAGATCCGCGAGGCCATCGCGGGCAACCTGTGCCGCTGCACCGGGTATCAAAGCATCGTCTGCTCGATTCGCGACGCCGCCGCGAGCGCTCGAGCAGAGTCCCCGAGGGCCTCGGTCTGAGCGCGCTGCCGCATGCAGGACGAGGCGGCAGGGCGACGTCCTCGGCGGCATTTGGTCGCCGCTACCGGTTACGCCGTCAAGTGGTGGGGAAGACAGGCTGGAGTTGACCTCAGTCACTCGCTCCAGCGTCGCCCGGCATACTCTGCGTTTCCGCAGTTCAGGGGCCGTTTCTCTCTGGTGGGCGATACCGGGTTCGAAGCAGTAGTGCCTCGCGTGCCGCTCCTCAACGCCGCGTTGGCGTCGCGCGAGGAGCCCGCGACTTGTCGGTGGCACGTGAAACTGACCCCCAGACGGCAGGCGAGTTCTAAGGCGAGGGGGTCAGTTTTCAGCTGCCGTTGACACGACCTTCTGGGCCGGTATGACTGTCAAGCGCAAGGCCGCCGTGCGCCTAACGCTCGTGTCCATGGCAGTCCCGTACGCCGAACGCCTTGTGGGTCCGGTTGCACGCGCCACGGGACGACGAATGGGATCGCCGCAAGTTCATCCCGCACCGGCACGCAGCACCGAAGGCGAGTGAGCTTTCCGTCGATCACGAGTTGGGGACAACTGCGTCGCGGCTGGACCCTGCGCTGAGCCGGGGTACGCCGGTGGAAGACGCACGAACTAACACATGACATGCGACTACTTGTCGGCATCTGCTGACAGACTCGGGGGGTTTCCAGGCCGCCGCGCATCGAGCCCCCCGGCGACGACGTTGCCCGGGTGGCGTCTATCGCGTTGGCGCTACCCGACGCCTACGAGGAGGACGCCTGGACTGGCGTGAGGTGGCGGGTGCGGAGCAGAACGTTCGCCCACGTCCTGGTCGCCCAGGAGGGTTACACATCGGCGTACCGCGAGATGACCGGGGTGACCGAGCCCACCACGGTGCTGACCTTCCGGTCTTCCGGCGACGAGTTGCTAGCCATGGTCCACGCCGGGCCGCCGTTCTACCAGCCGCCGTGGTCGCCCACCGTTGTCGGCATGGTGCTCGACGGCGACACCGACTGGGACGAGGTGGCCGAGCAGCTGACCGAGAGCTACCGGTTCTGCGCTCTCCAGAGGCTGAGGCATCAGCTGGGTCGATGACGTCGCGCCATCCTCAGGGTCGGAGACCGTGACCCAGTGGGGTGTGCGCCGTGATCCCCGATAGGGGATGGGCTCGCGGAGCGTGCCGGATCGATCCCGTAGCGGGGCATACGCGGGTTCTATCCCCGGCCAAGGAAGATGAGTGATGACCGTGCAACCCATCGGCAACAGTGATCACCCGGCAAGAGCCCCCCGGGGGCGTGTCAGCCTGATCGACTCGCCCAGACTGAGCACCCGCGCGGTGTCCTCACCGCTCGACGAGGTGCCGTCCTTCACCCTCGTCGGAGTCGCTCTCGAGGTGCCGTTGCCGTTCTGGCCTCCGCATCATTCGGTCTCTTCCGGGCGAGCGCCCTCCGCCGGCAGTGGTGTCGGTGGCGGTGCGGTCAGTGTCGCGATCGACGGGTGGGGGTCAGAGTGGCGAGGGCCGCGACCAGCAGCGGGAACGAGGCGGGGGCGACCAGCGACAGAGTGCTTGAGCCGAACGCGAGCAGAACGGCCCGGGCGAGGCTGATGACCGCGCAAGTGGCGCTGAGCATTCGCCAGGCGGGCGAGCCGATGCTACGCGCAACCGCTGCGGCAAAGGCGGCGATCGCCCCGAAAAGGAGGACGTCGGTGGCATCGCAGGCTGTCACGAGTGCGCGTAGCGTCGGGTCGGCCGGGTCGTGCGCGACCGCCAGGACGGCGACGGGGACGCTGGTGAGCACCGCCGCGCCGGCGACGGACAACCCGGCACGAGCCACGGCCCTCGAGCGGTCGAGGTGATGCGCCAGCGTGGTCGCGAACAACGCGAAGCAGAGCGCCGCGGCCACCGAGAGCGCCTGGGCAAGCATGATGACGCCGGTGTGCTGGTAGAAGGTGCGCACGACGGCGCTCCCCGCGGTGCGGTCGGGAACGTCGGCCATCCCGGCGCTGACGAGCAGGAGCGCGGCGAACGACCAGCCGGTGAGGCGCAGCCTGGTCCGGGACGGACCGCGAGCCGGGGATTCGGCCAGCATGCTGGATATGTCTGACTTGTGCTGGGTGGTCACGGCGTGCTCCTTACCGGGTGTGGATGTGCCATGCCTCAAGGTGGCGCGCCGCGGACCGGGACGACCAGTGACCGCTGTCCCGACGTGTGTCCCGGTTGTGCGGCTGTGAAGTCGGGACAGCAGTCGGATGTGGCGCACGGCCATGTGGGGTCAGGATGGCGCCACTCAGTTCACAAGAGGAGTTCCGATGACCTTGACGCGTGTTCAGTTCCGGCCGAGTCCCCGACGAAGCGAAGGGTCCCGTAGGTTGCCGGGCGCGGTGACCGTGCTGACCGTTCTGACCGTCGCGTCGAGCGTTGCTGGCATCGCGGTCGGCACGATCGAGGCTCGATTGCCGTTGGGGCCGGGGAACACGGCCGTGCACCACGGCTACCCGTTCTTCGCTGCCGGACTGGCCGTGGTCTTGTGCGCCGTGGCCGCACGCTGCGCCCCCCGCGCGCCGCGCTGGGCAGGCATCGTGCGGCTGGTGGGAGCCGCGTATGCCGTCAACGCCGTACTGATCGCTGTTCTTGCTTTGGCGGTGACGCCGCAGGGTGCCGCGTTGCCGGTGGCCGGGGTGGGGTGGCTCGCGGATGTCTTCTTCCCTGTCTGCGACGTCGGGCTGCTCGGGCTCGTGGTGAGTCTGCTGCCGGACGTGCGACCGCGGGGCCGTGACCGGGCTGCGGTCGTTGTGTTGCTGACCCTGACGGGGCTCACCATGCTGGTCGAGGCGTTCTTGCCTCACACCCTGGACAGCACGCGGGTCGCCAACCCGCTGGCGTTGCCGGTGACCGCGTCGTGGTCGGGTGTGGTGCAGCTGCTTGTTCCGCTGATGTTCCTCTACGCCGTGCTGCTCAGCGTGGTGCGCGGTGTCGTCCTCGCTGTGGCGAGCCGCCGTCGCGGCGCGGGCGTCGGCTGGGCGGTCGGCGGAGCCGGCCTCGCAGTCCCGGTCACCTTTGTGGGGCAGGCCGCCGTCCCCGAGACGAACCCCTGGGCTGCTGGCGCCGTGGTCCTGGTTGGCGGTTCCCTGTTCACGTTGCTCGCCGCCCACGTTGCCGCCACGTTGCCGGCGACGCTGGTGCCTTCCGGTATTTGCCCCGACACTGAGCCTCATGACCCGCTCTGAAGGGCACGAGGGCTGGCTGCAGGGAGCCGGTCGCGCCGTGGTCGGTCTGACCGCGGCGGCGCTGGCTGGCTCGCTGCTCCTGCTCGCCGCCGTCTCGCACGACGTGCCCGGAGTGTTCCGTGAGGAGATGCTGGCCCAGACCGTGATGGTGCTCGCCTACGGTGTCCCGGGCGGCTGGCTGCTGCTGAGAGTGCCCCGGCATCCTGCGGGCTGGATGTTGATGTCGGCCGCGGTCGCGCTGGTCCTCAACAGCCTGGGGGCGGGCTGGGCGGTCTACGCGTCCGGCGTGCATCGGGATCTGCCGCTGGCCGCCGCCGGGATGGTGCTGATGCGGCTCGCCGCGCTGAGCGACGTAGGCGTCCCGCTGCTGCTGCTGCTCTTCCCGGACGGCCGGTTGCCATCCTCAGGGTGGCGTCCGGTGGCGATAGCGGTGGTGGTGAGCGCCCTGCTGCTCACCCTGGCCTCGGTGACGGTGCCCTTGCAGTATGTGTTCGCCGACGCCGCTCCCGGCGAGGTGCCCTCAGCCCTCCGAACGGTTCCTGACCTCACTGGACTCACTGGCCTGCCGGGGGCTGTCTGGGATGTCGTGCTGCCGGCGGTGCTGGTACTGGACCTGGTCGCGCTCGTCGTCGCGGTGGCCAGCCTCGTCGCGCGGTACCGCCGGGCCGACGAAACCACGACGGCCCAGCTGCGGTGGTTCGCCGTCGGTGGCTTGGCGATGGTCGTCGGCGTCATCGTGTCGCGGCTGACCCCGGCCCCGGTGGGGATGGTGGTCTCGGCTGTGGCCACGCTCGTGCTGGCCGGGACGATCGTTGTCGCTGTGCTGCGGTATCGGCTCGGCGACGCGCAGCTGGCACTGAACCGCTCGTTCGTCTACCTGCTGCTCACCGGGCTGGTGGTAGGGCTCTACGCCGCGGTCGTCGCGGCCGTGACCGTCGTGCTCGGCGGTGGCGCTGCCCCGTGGTTCGCGGCCGCGGTGGTGGCGGTGGCGTTCGCGCCGCTGCGCACCCGGCTGCAGGACCTGGTGAACCGGTGGCTACGCGGGGATCGGACCGACCCCTACCGAGTCGTGTCCACGCTGTCGCGCCGGCTCGAGTCCAGCCATGACCCGGCCGAGGTGCTGCGCGCCACCGTCGAGACCCTGTCCACGGCGTTCCGCGCGACCTGGGTGCGGATCGAGGTCCCCGGCGAGGAGACGATCGTCGCCGAGAGCGGCACCCCTACGCCGTCGGCACTCCAGCTGCCGCTGGACGCTCACGGCGACCACGCCGGCAGCCTCCAGCTGGCGTTGCCACGCGGCGGCTACCCGTCCGATCGTGACCTAATGCTGATCACCGACCTCGTCCGGCACGCCACCGCGGTGGTGCAGGCGGTCTCGACGACCCGGTCGTTGCAGGAAGCACGCGCCGAGCTGGTCGCGGCTCGCGAGGAGGAGCGGCGCCGGTTGCGCCGCGACCTGCACGACGGGCTCGGTCCGCAGCTGGCGGGACTCACCTTGAAGCTCGACGCGATCCGCAACCTGATGCGACACGACCCCGACCGGGCGCTCGACCTGGTCGCCGCCGCGAAGTCCGACGCCAGGGAGGCCGTGGACGACGTCCGCCGGCTCGTGCACGACCTCCGGCCGCCGGCCCTGGACCAGGTCGGGCTCGTCGGCGCCCTCGAGCAGCATGCCTCACGCTTCAGGCAAGGCGCGACCCAGGGAGAGGGACCCGCCGGGTTCGACCTCGTCATCCAAGCACCCGCCTGTCTCGGCGAACTGCCCGCCGCGGTCGAGGTCGCCGCCTACCGGATCGTCAGCGAGGCCCTCACCAACGTGGCCCGGCACGCGGCGGCACGCCGCTGCGAGGTACGACTCGAACGCCTCGATGGCAGCCACCTCGACCTGACCATCACCGACGACGGGCGCGGGCTCCCGTGCGAGCGCCGGCACGGCGTCGGCCTGTCCTCGATGCGCGAGCGGGCCGCCGAGGTGGGGGGCCGCTGCGACGTGGCGACCGGCGAACACGGGGGAACCGTGGTGACCGCCCGCCTCCCCATGGAGCCGACGTGAGCGCCGCAGAGAAGCCGGTTGTCCGGGTGGTGATCGCCGACGATCACCCCGTCTACCGGGAAGGGCTGGAGCTGCTGCTCGGCACCGTCGAGGGAATCGAGGTGATCGGCACGGCCGCGACCGGCACCGAGGTCGTCGCACGCTGCACCGAACTGCTGCCCGACGTCGTCGTGATGGACCTCAACATGCCTGAGCTGGACGGTGTCGGCGCAACACGGGCCATCCGAGCTGCCCACCCTTCGGTGGCCGTGCTCGTGCTCACCATGCACGACGACGACGAGTCGGTCTTCACCGCCGTGCAGGCCGGTGCCCGCGGCTACCTCCTCAAGGGCGCCGACCAGCTCGAGATCGAACGCGCCATCCACACCGTCGACGACGGTGGCGTCATCTTCGGGCCGGCCCTCGCCGAGCGCATCACAGCCTACTTCGCCGGGCTCGAAGCCCGGGTCGTCGACGAACCGCCGCAGTTCCCGCAGCTCACCGCCCGCGAACTCGAGGTGCTGGAGCTCGTCGCCCGCGGTCTCAACAACCACGCCATCGCCACCGAACTCGTCCTCTCGGAGAAGACCATCCGCAACCACGTGTCCAACATCTTCATGAAGCTGCAAGTCGCGGACAGGGCGCAAGCCATCGTGCGAGCCCGTGACAGCGGCCTGGGTAGACGCTGATGGGGCCCGGCCCTGCAGAGACACTCGACGACGTGCATCGGCGCTGGAGTAGGGGCGCGTAGGCCATCCTCATCCCATTGCCCACTGCGCCTCTCGCACCGTTGCAAGGCATGCTCACCGGAAACTTCTGCGTCACAGGATCACCGGCTTCGACGACGCCGCCCGTTTAGCGTGCCGACGCAACGATGAGCGAAGGTCCCTATCGGTCGTCCCGCAAGCGGAACCACAAACGGCGACCGGGCCGCTTGGCGCTCTCAGTCGGTTGCTCGCGTCCGTATAGGCCGTCCGGAGACATTCCCGGTGACGGGGGGCTCTGCGAACCCGCATGCCCGTCGACAGGCGTGGTGGCTGACGGCGACCGCTGCTGCGCGATACCGCATGCGACAGAGATTGAGCGCTCGGACGCTCTGGCACCCCACCTCAAGGATCCGAACGACTGGTCTTCGTTGACCGTTGCCGGTCGCTCAACTTTCTGATTCAGCACCCCCGAGACACGCCTGTCAGACCCCCGAAAGCGTCGGCACGCATGCTACGAAGGACGTGGATGGGTCGCCCGGGGACGGGCCCACGAGTCGTTCCAAGGGTAGTTGTTGGACGTTGTTGGCAGTGGTTGTCGCCTCGTCCGGCACCGGAATGGGTGGTCGGCGTGCATGGTGGGATGAAGTTCTACCGCGGCTCGGCTACTGCGGCCCGTGCCTACGTGGAGGCCGATCACTCCCGGCCGACGACTATTACCTGGCCGAGGGCTCCGGTGTCGCGCGGTGTTACGTCGCTGATGTGAGCGACTCGGGAGCCCTGCTGTGAGGCCCGTCGGCGATCTCGACGGCCAGGCGTACGAGCGGTGGGTGGCCGGGTACGACGTCGAGACGGGCGCGGCGAAGGGTCGGCTGCGCGAGGACGCGAACGCGCTGCGGTTCGTGGAGGTCACCGTGAACGGCCCGAAGACCTGGTCGTTGGCGGCGACCCTGCATCCCGAGGTCGCGGCCGCCTACGACGTGGCCCAGGATCGGGCTGCGGCCGAGATCGTCGGCTGGCTCGCTGAGCACGCCACCACCCGGATCGGGCCCCGAGGCCGGCAGGTGCAGGTGCCCGTCGAGCAGCTTGAGGCGGCGGTGGTAGCTGGCAACGTCGGGTTATCCGAAGTCTCTGAATGGGGGTTTGCGCTGTCGTTCGGCTGCGTAGGT
>JAICSC010000252.1 GCA_025937085.1 Nocardioides sp. | reverse complement strand
TTGCACCGGCCGTGCAAACCGAACCGGCAGGAAAGTAGTGGAATTGTGGACGAGTTCGAGAACCAGCCGTCACTTCGACCACATCGATCACACGAGTCACGCCCTGGGGGCATCCGCGGTCACGAAGTGATCACGAGAACGCCGCCTCCCCTGGCCCGTTCGGAGGGTCTGCGAAGGGGCCCGAACCCCGGCATCAGAGCGTGACATGCTCCAGCATCTCGGTGACCAGGGCGGCGATCGGGGAGCGCTCGGACCGGGTCAGCGTGACGTGTGCGAACAGTGGGTGCCCCTTGAGCTTCTCGACCACGGCTACGACGCCGTCGTGGCGGCCGACCCGGAGGTTGTCTCGCTGGGCGACGTCGTGGGTCAGCACGACCTTCGAGTTGGCGCCGATGCGCGAGAGCACCGTCAGCAGCACGTTCCGCTCGAGCGACTGGGCCTCGTCCACGATCACGAACGCGTCGTGCAGCGAGCGGCCGCGGATGTGGGTCAGCGGCATCACCTCGAGCATCCCGCGGTCGAGGACCTCGTCGATCACGTCACGCGAGGTGAGAGCACCCAGGGTGTCGAAGACCGCCTGCGCCCAGGGGGACATCTTCTCGGACTCCGACCCGGGCAGGTACCCGAGCTCCTGACCGCCCACGGCGAACAAGGGGCGGAACACGACGACCCTCTGGTGCTGGCGGCGTTCGAGGACGGCTTCGAGACCCGCACACAACGCCATCGCCGACTTGCCGGTGCCTGCCCGGCCACCCAGCGACACGATCCCGACCTCGGGGTCGAGCAGCATCTCGAGCGCGATCCGCTGCTCCGCGGACCGGCCGTGGATGCCGAACGCCTCACGGTCGCCGCGCACGAGGTGCACCTGCTTGTCGGGTCCGACCCGCCCCAGCGCCGTACTGCGCTCGGAGAGCAGGACCAGACCGGTGTGGCACGGGAGCTCCCGGGCCGACTCCACCTCCGCCGAGCCCTCGTCGTACAGCTCGTCGAGCACGGACGCTGCCACCTCGAGCTCGGCCATGCCTGTGTAGCCGGGGTCGGAGTCGTTGACACGCTCGCCGTGGTACTCCTCGGCCCGCAGACCGACCGCGGACGCCTTGATCCGCATCGGCAGGTCCTTGGAGACCAGCGTGACGGCATGGTGCTCGTTGGCGAGGTTGCGGGCGACGGCCAGGATCCGGGTGTCGTTGTCACCCAGCCGGAACCCGGACGGCAGCGACTCCGCGTCGGTGTGGTTGAGCTCGACCCGGATCGTGCCGCCCTGATCGCCGATGGGGACGGCCTCGTCGAGTCTGCCGTGGGTCACCCGGAGCTCGTCCAGCGCGCGCAACGCCGTACGCGCGAAGAAGCCGAGCTCGGGATGGTGGCGTTTGCCCTCCAGCTCGGTGATCACCACGACGGGCAGGACCACCTCGTGCTCGGCGAACCGGCGCAGCGCGCCCGGGTCTGCCAGCAGCACGCTGGTGTCGAGGACGAACGTGCGGACGGCCGGCTGCTCCGACACGCGGGTGGTCCGTCGGGTCCCCTGCTTGGCCTGCGGCACCTGACACCCCTCACCAGAACGCGCGGGCACTCCTCGCCCGGTCCTGTTCTCCCTTACGTGGCGAACCGGGACGGAACCCGAAGGCCGGAGTGCCGACCCCCTCGGCACGACGGCATCCGTCGCACTCTCTGGTCGTGATGTCTCACGAAGCGGGCCTCCCGATATCGGCGGGATCCCCACCCCTCCGATGCTGGTGAAGGTACGCCGCGTCGATTCCGTAGTCAGGACGACACGCCCGGGGCCGGGTCATGGCGGGTCAGACGCCGTACCGGCGCTCCCGTTGGGCGTAGGCGCGGATGGCGCGCAGGAAGTCGACCTTGCGGAAGTCGGGCCTGTAGGCCTCGCAGAAGTAGAACTCGCTCTGGGCGCTCTGCCAGAGCAGGAAGCCGCCGAGACGCTGCTCCCCCGACGTACGGATCACCAGATCGGGGTCGGGCTGTCCCTTGGTGTAGAGGTGCTCGGCGATGTGGTCGACGTCGATCACCTCGGCCAGCTCCTCGAGGCTGGTGCCGCGCTCGGCGTGCTCCTGGAGCAGCGACCGCACGGCGTCGGCGATCTCGCGCCGTCCGCCGTACGGCACGGCGACGTTGACCAGGATCCCCTTCACGTCGCGGGTGGACTCCTCGGCCTCCTTGAGGCGGTTCGACAGTGCCGCCGGCAGGAGGTCGAGCGCGCCCACCGGATGGATCCGCCAGCGCCGCTGCTCCGCGAGCTGCTCGACCGCGTCGCCGATCACGGTGAGCAACCCCTCGAGCTGGTCCGGTGGGCGGTGGAGGTTGTCGGTCGAGAGCAGCCAGAGGGTGATGACGCGAACGCCGACGTCCTCGCTCCACTCCAGGAGCGGCTCGATGTTGGCGGCTCCCGCGCGGTACCCGTGGGTGCTGTCGCCGCCGACGCCCTTGGACCAGCGGCGGTTGCCGTCCAGCATGACCCCGATGTGCTGCGGGATGCGGTCCTTCGGCAGCGCCCGGACCATGCGCGCCTCGTACGCCGGGTAGAAGAGACGGCGTACCCGCTCCTTGAGCCCCGGGACCACCGCCATTCCTCGATGGTAACCGCGGTCGGGGCGAGGCGTTGGCAGTACGCGCTCGCCCACCCGCAGGTACCGTCTCAGCATGAACGACTCGATCCGAGCCGGTCTCGACTCCTTCGCCGTACAGGTGTCCGAAGGTGTCGCCGAGATCAAGCCGCGACTGCGCGGGTGGCTGCACCTCGGCTCCGCGCCGCTGACCCTCGCGGCCGGCATCGTGCTCGTCATCCTCTCGCCGACCGCGACCACGCGCGTCGGCTCCGCGGTGTACGCCGTGTGCTCGGTGCTGCTGTTCACCGTCTCGGCCGCCTACCACCGCGGGCGCTGGTCACCGAGGGTGGGCGCCCTGCTCCAGCGCTTCGACCACGCCAACATCTTCCTGTTCATCGCCGGCACCTACACGCCGTTCTCGTTGCTCCTGCTGCGCGGCGTCGACCGCGTGGTGATGCTCGGCGTCATCTGGGGCGGCGCCCTGCTCGGAGCTGCCTTCCGGGTGCTGTGGCTCCGCGCGCCGCGCTGGCTCTACACCCCGATCTACATCGCGCTCGGGTGGGCGGCGGTCTTCTTCGTGCCCCAGCTCGCCGCGGGGGCCGAACGGTACGGCGTCGGGCTCGGCGCCGCGCTCCTGGCGCTGATCGCGACCGGCGGGGCGCTCTACACCCTCGGCGGCGTCGTCTACGGCTTCAAGCGCCCCGACCCCTGGCCGCGCTGGTTCGGGTTCCACGAGGTGTTCCACACCCTGACGATCCTGGCCTTCGTCACGCACTACGTCGGGGTCTCGCTCGCGACGTACGCGTTACGGTGAGCGAGGACGTTCCGAGCCGGCGAAGCCGGGGCGGAAGGGCCGGAGGGAACGCCGCAGCGAGCTTGCTCGCAAGCGGCCTGACAACCACAGCAGAAGACGACATCCCGGGGCGTGGGTGACTCCGCTCACGTCGGGCCGGTTCGCGGAACATCCGGCAGGCCCCGGACGTCACACCCTGCGATGGCTGACGAGAACGCGCACTCCCTGAACTACCCGACCGTGGTCGCCGGTGCGGTCGCTGCCGCGACCGCGACTGCGCTGTCCGGCCAGCTCGGGCTCCTCGGAACCATCCTCGGAGCGGCCATCGCCAGTGTCATCAGCGCCGTGGTGACCAACGCGCTGGGTGGTTGGATCGCCCGCCTCCACGGCGCCACCCGAGACCGCGACCCGCTGCCGTTCCAGCGGTTGCTGGTCGGAGTCGCCGCGATCACCCTCGTGGTCCTCGCCTTCCACACCGGGCTCGACCTGGTCACGCGTGGCATCCCCGCGGACAGCTTCGCCGGTCGGCTCGTGGCCCAGGTCGGCCTGCGCTGACCTCGGACGTCCGGGTCAGCGCGGGAGAACAACGGTGAACGTCGAACCCTGGCCGGTAGTCGACTCCACGGAGATCTGACCGCCGAGCCGGGTGACGATGCGATGGCAGATCGCGAGTCCGATCCCGGACCCGGGCATCTCCTCGGTACGGGTGTCCGGCGTACGTCGCGCCAGGTCGAAGATCGTCTCCAACCGGTCCGCGGGTATGCCGATCCCCTGGTCGGTGCACCGGAACTCGACCACATGGTCGGTCGCCGAGAGCTGCAGCACGACCCGACCCCTGGGGAGGCTGAACTTCACCGCGTTGGCCACGAGATTGGCGAAGACCCGGGCCAGCGCGGTCGGGTCGACCGCCGCCCACAGCTCCTCAGGCAGGTCGAGCTCGAAGGTGACGTCTCGCAGGTCGGCCACCGTCTCGACGTGGTCACAGGCCTCGCGCACCATCTGCACCAGGTCCACGCGCGTGCGCACGTTCGGGCCCTCCTCGGCCCGCGCCAGCGCGAGGAGGTCGTCGACCAGGTCCGACAGGCGCTCGGCGCTCCGTCGGATCGCCTCCACCGGATGTGAGCCCGCCTCTGCCAGGCGCCCGTCCGACTCGAGCAGCTCGGCGTTGAGGGTGATCGCGGTCAGCGGCGTCTTGAGGTCGTGGGTGATGGAGGCGACCAGGTCGCGTCGGTACTCGTCGAGGCGCACCAGCTCCTCGACGGTCTCCCGCTCGCGGCGGTGGCCGCGCGCGTGGTCCGCCAGCGACCCGAGGCGACGCCCGAGGTCGAACACCGCCTCGAGCTCGTCGGCGGCCCACGGCTCGTCGTCCTCCGCCCGGAGCACCAGCAACGCCCCCCGCGTTCCGCTGCCGTCGCCGACCGGGGCGAGCACCGCCTGCGCCAGCCCGGCCACGTCTGCCAGCCGGGCGAGCACCGGGGCGTTCTCGTGGGTCAGCGGCGTCCCGGCCTGGAGGCTCTCGGCGATCGTCGGCTCCAGCAAGGTGCAGACGTCGGCACCGAGCCGCACGCCGGTCTCCGCCGGGTACGACGCGGCCACCGTGTGGACGCCGGGTTCAAGCTCTGCGCAGGCCCAGGACCCACGCCCCCGCATCATGTCGCCCAGCGCTGCCACCGCCACCTCCAGCAGCGCGGGCAGGTCCTGCACGGCCGCGGCGTCCTGCAGGATGCCCTGAGCGGCATGGGCCATCCGCAGGCGCTCACTCAGCAAGCCCTGGTCGTGCAGTGCGCCCAACGCGAGCCGTGCCTGGTCGGCGTACAGCTCGACGCGGTCGCAGGTGCCGGGAGGAGGGCGCGCGATGTCCACGTGCCCTTCGCTCGCCAGCACGCCGAGGAGGCTGCCGTCGGCGTCGAGCAGGGGTGCGATCAGCAGGCCGAGGTGTTCGGCGACGTACGGCTCGGTCTCCGGCACGTTCGTCGGGACCTCGGCGTCGGAGCCTGCGCGGCGCTGGGTCGCGTGGAGCCGCCCGAGCTGCTCGGCACCGGCGAGCAGCTCGTCCAGGTCGGATCGTCGCCAGCGCAGTCCCTCGAGGATGCCTTCCGAGGCATCGCCCGCCACGGCCATCACGACGAGCCAGTCGTCGTCGACCACGCGACTGACCATGGTGGCCCGTGCGCCGACGACGTGCCGCACGGACTCGGC
>JAICSC010000063.1 GCA_025937085.1 Nocardioides sp. | reverse complement strand
GACCTGCAGCTGCAACATCGCACCCCTGTGCAGGCGCCATCATCGTCTGAAGACCCACTCGCCGTGGTCCTACGTGGTGGTCGACCCGGGGACGTATCTGTGGACCAGCCCCCACGGCTACCAGTTCCTCCGCGACCCGGTCGGCACCCTCGACGTCTCCACCGACCGACCCCGGCTCCGTACCGACGGCACCCGCACACCAGCCGCGCCAACCGACGCGGCCCACGCGAGCGCAGCGCCCGCACGCCCGCCCGACACCTGACCACCCCGCCCCACACCCGGCCCCGGACACCCACGGCCGGGCCAGCGGCATGCCCACTGCCCAACCCGGGCCCCCGCAGTCCTGGTCTCGACAGGCTCGACCGACGGCACCGCTCGACCGACGGCAGTGCCGACCGAGCAACGTGGCGCTGCCCTCCGACGTCGGCCACGGATCCCGGATCGAGGTGGCGCAAGGGGCCGCGCGTCAGCGCGTCAGCGTTCCCGCTTCCACTTGCCGCGACCGAACATGCGTCCGAACCGGTCGGACAGCGACTGACCCGTGTCATCGTCGGCGACGGCGTCGTACACGGGGTCCTGGTCGGGCAGCGGGAGCCGGGCCGCCTCGTCCGCCGACAGGGTGGTGCGGACATGGGTCCTGAAGATCTGGCCGACCTGGCCGGCGTCGACGAACCGAGGGCCGTCCGACGTCTTGACCACGATGCCGTCGAACACGTCGACATCCTCGACGTCGAGCACGGCCTCGACCGTGCCGAACTCGTGACCGTCCCTGGTCTGGACGGGTGTGCCGGGCTCGAGCGCCGTGTAGGCGATGGGGTCCCCATCTTCGGTCATACGCTCAACGTACCTACCGCCGCGCGAGCCTCACACCATCCAGTTCGCCTCGTACGCCGGGTCGGTGAGCCCCGGCCGGTCGAAGCCGTACGCCGAGACGTCCGACGAAGTCTTCCCCGTCGTCACCAGGTCGGCGAGGATGCGCCCGAACGTCGGGGCGAACTTGAACCCGTGCGCCGAGCCGAGCCCGACCACGACCGCCGGATGCTCCGGCACGGGCGCGAGGACGAAGTCGCGGTCGGGCGTGAGCGTGTACTGGCAGCGGAGGGACCGGACCACCGGCCCGGCCCCGGGCAGCAACGACCCCACGAACGACGCGAGTCGGTCGAGCATCTCCGGATCCGGCTCGGACGTCCGGTCGTCCGGGTCGACGACGGGCCCGCCGCAGTCCTGGGCCGCCTTCAAGGTCGGCTCGCCGTAGCAGGGAAAGCCGTAGTACGACGGCTCGTCCATCCAGATCCACACCGGCAGGTCCTGGTACGCCGTGGGGTCGGGCGGAGCGAAGTAGGTCGGCTGCTCGAGGGTCACCGTCAAGGGGATCTCGGCACCGAGCCCGGCGAGCACCTGGTTGGTCCAGGCGTCGGCCGCGACGACGACCCCGCGACAGGTGTAGTCGGTGTCGTCGACCTCGACGACCACGTACGAGTCGTGGTCGGTCACCCGGGTGACCGGTGTCGACGCGAGCAACGACGCGCCGGCCGAGGCCGCGAGGCGCTGCATCGCGGCGGTCCCGCGCGCTGCCGGCACGATCGCTCCGCGCTCCTGGTACAGCCCGAGCGTCCCTGGCGGCGGGTGGAACTGTGGCCAGCGCCCGCGGATCCCGGCCACGTCGAGCTCGTCGAACGCGATGCCCACCTCACGCAGTGAGTCGACGTAGTCGACCGGGCTGATCGCACAGTCCGGCGGGAACAGGTCGAGCCCGCCCACGACGGTGACCAGCGACTCGCCCGACTCCGACTCCAGCCGCGCCCAGTCGTCGTACGCCTCGCAGGTCAGTCGGACGTAGGCCGGGGTGTGGTAGCTGTGCCGCAGGATCCGCGAGGTGTCGTGGGAGGCCCCGCGGGAGTGGCCGAGCTCGAACCTCTCCAGCCCGACCACGGAGTGCCCGCGCGAGGCGAGCTGCCAGGCCGCGGCCGATCCCAGAGCGCCGAGGCCCACGACGACGTAGTCGACCTCCCGGTGGTGCTTTCGAGACGCTCGCGGAGCTCGCTCCTCAACCACCTAAGTCACCCAATCTGGGCAGCAGCCAGCGGCGGATGTCGGCGGAGTCGTCCTCCATCGGCGCGAACCAGCCGTGCGTGTAGGCACGCGACGACATCCCGCGCTGCACCGACTCGCAGATCGCCCAGTCCTGCCGGTTGACCATGTCCCAGAAGTCGCCGGAGTCGGACGGGTCGAACGACGGCTTCGCGACCTCCGTCGGGTGGAACAGCAGCCGGCACTCGACCGCGGTCCGGTCCACCGCGAGCGGCCGCAGCGTGAACGCCGCGACATGGTCAGCAGAGCACGACACCATCAGGTTCGGGTAGATCAGCTCGCCCTTGTGCCGGGTCCGCTCGTCCTCGTCGAGGCCGGGAAGCGGCGCGCGCTCGGTGGTCCCGGACATCGTGAACGTCCACGCGCCCTGGCGATGCGGGATGCCGGCGTCCCAGTCGAGCCCGCGCCCGCCACCGGCGAAAGACGGCACCAGCCGCGACAGCTCCGGGTGCACCGGGCCGCAGTGGTAGCACTCGTTGTAGTTCTCGGCCAGCACCTTCCAGTTGGCCGCCACGTCGTAGGTCAGGGTCAGCCCGGTGACCAGCGACCCGAGCTCGTAGTTCGCCAGCGTGCTGGTGGCCCGGCCGACCGACGCGGCCAACGGCGCCGCTTCGCCCGGGGTCAGGTGCACGAAGACGAACCCGGCCCACTCCTCGACCCCGACGACGTGCAGTGAGAACTCGGGCGGGTCGACCTCTCCCTCCTCGGTGTGCGGAGCACGCAGCAGCGTGCCGTCGAGCCCGTAGGTCCACGAGTGGTACGGGCAGCGGATCGACTTGGCGCCGCACAGCTGCGGTCCGGTGCCCGGTTCGGTCGGGAAGAGCTGGGAGCCGCGGTGCCGGCAGACGTTGTACGCCGCGTGCAAGGCGCCGTGGGCGTCCGACGTCACCAGCAGCGACTCGCCCAGCGCCTCGACCACGGCCACCCGCTCCGGTTCGTGGAGTCCCAGGTCGGCGACCCGGCCGACACAGGTCCACTCGCGCATCAGCACCTGATCACGCTCGCGTGCCCATGCGACGGGATCGACGTACAGCTCACGTGGCAGCGCGGCTTGCAGGGTCATGCGGGGCCTCCTCTCGGGACGCAACCAGGTGACAGGCACAGCGATGGCCCTCGGGCTCGCCGGACAGGATCGCCAAGCGCGTGCCGCGACAGTCGTCGGCGACCGCGTCGGCCTCACCGGACGCCAGAGCCGGACAACGCGGGTGGAACCGGCAGCCGGCCGGGATGCGGGTCGGGTCGGGGATCTCGCCGCGCAGGACGACCGGCTCGAGCCCCTCGATCTCGGGCACCACCGAGAGCAGGGCCTTCGTGTACGGGTGCCGGGGCGAGGTCAGCACGTCCTCGGTCGGGCCGGCCTCGACGACGCGGCCGAGGTACATCACCGCGATCCGGTCGGCGATGTTCCAGGCCATGCCTAGGTCGTGGGTCACCACCAGCACCCCGAGGCCGAGCTCCTCGCGCAGCTTCAGCAGCAGCGCGAGGATCTCGCCGCGGATCGACGCGTCGAGGCTGGAGACGGGCTCGTCGGCGATCAGCAGCTGCGGCTGCAGCGCCAGCGCCCCGGCGATCAGCACCCGCTGCCGTTGGCCGCCGGAGAGCTCGTGCGGGTAGCGCAGGAACAGCGCCTCTGGCGGGCGCAGCCCGGCCGAGGCGAGGGCCTGCGCGACCAGCTCGGTCTCGCTCCGGCCGGAGTGCGCGACGGTCTTGTGGATCCGCAGGCCTTCGGCGACGGACTCGTAGACCGTGTGCCGGGGGTTGAGCGCGCCGAGCGGGTCCTGCAGCACGAGCTGCACCTGGCGGCGCAGCGCCTTCAGGCCGCGCGCGGAGCGGTTCATGGGGCGGCCGTCCCAGCGGACCTCGCCGGCCGCGGGCCGGAGCAGCCCGACCAGGGCGCGGGCCAACGTGGTCTTCCCCGACCCCGACTCGCCCACGAGCGCCACCACCTCACCGGCCCGCACGATCAGGTCGGCGCCGTCCAACGCCCGGGCGACCCGACCGGTGCGGGTGGCGAACTCGACCCGCAGCCCGTGCGCGGACAGCTCGGCGGTCATGAGGGGTCTCCGTCCCGAGCGGTGGTCTCGGCGACCAGCTCGACCGGCGAGTCGGTGGGGTCACCGATCCGGACGCACGCGGCCATCCGCCCCTCGGCGTACGACGCGAGCTCGGGCTCGGCGGGAAGGCAGACCTCCGCCGCTCGCGGGCACCGCGGGGCGAAGGAGCAGCCCCCCGGGAGCTGGCGCGGGTCGGGCGGGTCGCCAGGGAGTCCCGCGGGCGCGAAGCGGGCGGCCGGGTCGCCGACCCGCGGGAACGCGGCCGAGAGGGCTCCGGAGTACGGGTGGAGGGGGTCGGCGAAGACCTGGGCGGCCGGGCCCTCCTCGACCACGCGGCCCGCGTACATCACCGTGATCCGGTCGCACAGGTCCGCGAGCACCGACAGGTCGTGGCTGATCATCAGCATCCCGACCCCGCGTTCGCGGACCAGCGCGGAGAGCACGTCGAGCACCTGCGCCTGCACCATCACGTCCAGGGCGGTCGTGGGCTCGTCGGCGACGACCAGCTGCGGGTCGCAGGCCAGCGCCATCGCGATCATCACGCGCTGCTTCTGGCCGCCCGAGAGCTGGTGCGGATAGGCGCGTGCCCGCTCGGGGTCGAGCCCGACCTGTTCGAGCAGCTCGGCGATCCGGCGCCGGACCGACGCGTCGCCGAGCCCCGGCGTGTGGAGCCTGATCGGTTCGGCGACCTGCTCGCCGATCCGATGGACCGGGTTGAGCGAGTGCAGGGCCCCTTGGAACACGATCGACGCCCCGGCCCAGCGCACGGCGCGGAGGTCCCCCCATCGCATGGTCAGGACGTCGCGGCCTTCGAAGAGCACCTCGCCGGTGACGGTGGCGTTGGCCGCCTGCAGCCGCAGGATGGTGCTCGCCAGGGTGGACTTGCCACAACCGGACTCGCCCGCCACCCCGACGATCTGCCCGCTCTCCACGGCGAGGTCGACGCCCCGGACCGCTCGCAGGAGGCCCGCATCGGTCGCGTAGGTCACGTGCAGGTCGCGCAGGGCCAACAGCGGCGCCGTCGTCGGTCCGTTCATGAGCGAGACCTCAGCCGCGGGTTGAGAACCTCTTCCAGGGCCTGCCCGATCAGGGTGAACGCCAGCACGACGAGGACGACGCACACACCGGGCGGGATGATGTACCACCAGCAGCCGGTGGTGATCGCGCCGACCTCGAACGCGCTGTCGAGCATGGTGCCCCACGAGGTGCGGGTCGGGTCGCCGAGCCCGAGGAAGCTCAGCGTGGTCTCGGACAGGATCGCGATCGCGACGGTCAGCGTGGTGTTGGCGAACACCATCGGCATCACGTTCGGCAGCACGTGCTTGCCGATCTGGTGCCATCGCCCGGCTCCGATCGCCTGCGCGCGCTCGACGTACGGCCGTTCCTTGATCGAGAGCGTCTGGCTGCGGATCAGCAGTGCCGTGCCGGGCCAGGAGGTCACCCCGATCACCAGGATGATGTTGAACAGAGATCGTCCGAGCACTGTCGCGAGCGCGATCGCCAGTGGGAGGAACGGGATCACCAGGAACCACTCGGTGAGCCGGAAGAAGATCCGCCCCACCCAGCCGGGGAAGAACCCCGACACCAGGCCGATCAGGGTGCCGATCACCATCGAGATCAGGGTCGCCATCAGCCCGACGAGCAGCGAGACCCGCGATCCCCAGATCAGCAGGGTCAGCACCGAGCGGCCGTTCTCGTCGGTGCCGAGCAGGTAGTGCGCCGAGGGTGCGCCCAGGACCGGACCGTTCGCCCGGGTCACGTCGAGCCCGTCGCGGCTCGCCAGGAGCGGCGCGGCGAGGGCGACCACGATGAAGACGACCAGGATGCCGAGCCCGATCATCCCGCTGCGGTGCGTGCGGAACTGTGCCCAGCCCCGCTTCCACGACGCGATGCGTCGTCGGCGGGAGAGCTGCCGCGTCGTGAGCCTGGTGGCGACCGCGGTGGTGGTGGTGTCGGTCATGTCCGCACCCGCGGGTCGAGCCATCCGTACAGCAGGTTGGCGGCGAGGTTGGCGAGGATGACCCCCGCACTCGCGACCAGGAACGTCCCCTGGAGCACCCAGAAGTCGGGGACCCCGATGGCGTCGGTCGCGAGAAGGCCGAGGCCGGGGATCGAGAACACCGTCTCGACAGTGATCGCGCCCGAGACCACGAAGCCGATGTTGAGCGCGATGATCGTCGTCGTGGGGAGCAGCGCGTTCCGGACGGCGTGGTGGTTGCGCACCTGCACGTCGCGCAGGCCCTTGGCCCGCGCCGTCTGCAGGTAGTCCTCACCGAGCTCGTCGAGCAGCGAGCTGCGCATGATCAACGAGTAGTCCGCGAGGTAGGCCAAAGTCAGAGTCGTCACCGGGAGCACGAGGTGCCACACGGTGTCGAAGACTCCGTGCAGCGAGTTCGGATCGACGTTCTGGGAGTGGAGCAGCCCGGTCGGAAACAGCCCGGGCACGAACCCGAAGCCGACCCCCAGACCGGCGATCAGCAGCAGACCGAGCCACCACTCCGGCATGGAGTAGAGCGTGAGCGAGGCCCCGGTCGAGATCCGGTCGAACAGGCCGCCGCGGTTCCAGGCCCCGCGGATCCCGAGGTAGACCCCGATCACCGTGGCCAGGATCGTCGAGGTGCCGACGAGGAGCAAAGTCGTCCAGAGCCGGTCCATGATCAGCTGCGAGACCGGGAGCCGGTACTGCAGCGAGATCCCGAGGTCGCCGTGGGCGATGTTCTTCAGGAAGGTGAGGAACTGCTGGGGCAGCGGCTCGTTGAGCCCGTAGGTCTTGTTGAACGCATCGACCTGGGCCTGACTGGTCAGGCGGCCGCGGCCCAGCGTCTTCGCCGGGTCACCGGGCAGCACCCGGAACAGCAGGAAGTTGACGACCAGCATGAAGCAGAGGCTGCCGATCGCCCCGAGCACCTTGAGCCCGACGTACGCCGCGTAGCCGCGTCGTCGGGGCTGGCTCGCGGACCGTTCGTCCTCCGCGACCAGCCCCGGCTCGGCGACCAGGCTCATGGAGCGTCCCTGCCGCGTGGTCTCGAAGAGCTGGACCGACGATGGCTCGACGCGCGAGGCTCGATCACTCGCGGTCTCCGACGCTGGCGCGCCGCCGCATCATCACGGCACCGCCGCCGATCAGGACGAGCACCACGACCACGCCGACGCCGATCAGGAACGGCCCGGTCGACGACGAGCTGTCGGTGCTCGCCGACGCCTTGACCGCGCCGGTGAGGCCCGGCGCGGCGTCGCACTTCACGCCGGCGGACGCAGGCTTCATGTGCACGTAGTTGTACACGCCGTACTGCTCGAGCCAGATGCCGCCCGGGTTGGGCTGGGTGACCAGGCAGGCGAAGCGGTCGCTGGCGACCGCCTCGCCGATGGAGGAGTACGCCGTGACCAGGTACGGCGAGTCGCGGTAGAGGATCTCCTGCATCTTCTTGATGTCCTCCACGCGCTTGGCGTGGTCGGTCTCGACGTGCTGGGCGTTGTAGAGCGCGTCGTACTCCTTGTTGCAGTAGAAGGAGTCGGAGGAGCCCTGCCGCTGGCCGCAGGTCATGTAGCTGAGCATCGAGTCCGGGTCGGGCTCGACGTACCAGCCCCACTGGAAGGCGTCGAAGTTGCCCTTGTAGATCTGGTCGGTCAGCTGGCTGGAGCTGTACGTAGACACCTGCGACTTGATGCCGAGATCGCCGAGCCAGGTCTTGAAGTAGGCCATGGTGTGCAGCGACGTCGGGGAGTCCGATCGCGCAGCGAGACGCAGTGTGCCGATCGGCTTGCCGTTCGGCAGGGTGCGGAAACCGTCGGAGCCCTTCTTGTATCCCGCCGCGTCGAGCAGCTGGCCCGCCTTAGCGAGGTCGAAGGTGAACTTCTGGTCGGCCGGCGGCTCCCAGTGGTACTGGGTGTAGTTGGGCGGGACGATCGTGGTGCCCGGCAGGCCGGCGCCCTGGTAGACCTTCGAGATCAGCTGCGGGAGGTTGAGCGCGTAGCCGAGCGCGTGCCGGAACTTCGGGTCGAGCACGGCCGGGTTGGGGTTGCCGATCGAGTGACCGTTCTTGGCGGCGGACACCGAGCCGGTGTTGAAGGCGATCTCGTCGAAGCCCGGCGAGTTGCCGTTGTGGGCGTCGATGCCCGGCTTGCCCTGCAGGCTCTTGACCTCCAGAGCCGTGATGCCCTCGACGAAGTCGGCCTCGCCCTTGAGCAGCGCCTGCACCGCCGAGTCGTCGTTCTTGTAGAACTGGAAGATCACCCCGTCGATGTGCGGCGCGCCGCCCCAGTAGTTCGGGTTGGCCTCGAACTTGAAGGTCTGCCCGTCGGCGGTGCCCGAGACGAGCCGGAACGGCCCGGACCCGACCACGGGCTTGCCGCCCTTCGGCTCGGCGCCGTAGCTCTTGATCTGCTTCTCGGTGACGTTCTTCCAGATGTGCTCCGGCACGATCGGGATCGGGAGCAGCGGCAGCGTCGCCACCGGCTGCTTCAGCTTCATCACCACAGTCGTGTCGTTCGGCGCGGTCACCGTCTTCACGCCGTTGAGGTAGGAGATCCAGTTGGTGCCCTCCACGGTCCCGTGCAACACCCGGTTGTAGGTGTAGGCGACGTCCTTGGCCGTGAGCGGGACGCCGTCGGAGAACTTCACGCCGGTCCGGACGGTGAACGTCCAGGTCTTCCCGTCGGGCGACGTCGTCCACTTCGTCGCGAGATCGGGCTCCGGCGACATGTCCTTCATCGAGTAGCCGACCAGGTAGTCGTAGGTCAGGCCCCACATCTCGTACGACGGGGCCTGGAACCCGAGGAACGGGTTCAGCGAGTCGACGCCCTCGCCGAGCATCGCCACGTGGAAGACGACCTTGTCCTTGCCCTGGGCAGGCGCTCCGATCGCGAGCCCGGGAAGCGTCGTGGCCAGCAGAAGCCCGAGAGCGACCAGGAGTGCGCCGGCGGTACGGTGACCGCCGTGCCTAATTCGCCGTCCGACGCGACCACGAGGACCCTTGCCCCGGTCGCTGCGCGAGTCTCGTTCGCCCACTGCGAGCACGGGGTCGAACGACCCGACCCGTACCACTGGCTGGGCGGGGACGACCCCGCCGTGCTCGCCCATCTCGTCGCCGAGCGGGCCTTCTACGACGCGTCCGTTGTCCATCTGGACTCCCTCAGGTCCGCCTTGAAGGCGGAGATGCTGTCCCGGTTACCGACCGTCGACGAGTCCGCTCGCTGGTCCCGCAGGAGGTTCACCTACTGGACCCGCCACCCCGTGAACAGCGACTACGCCGAACTCTGGCGACTGAATCATGATTCAGGCGCCGGGTCAACGACCGATTCCGAATCGTCACACCTGTTTTTCGACATCGCCGCCCAGGACGCCGGCACCGGGTACCTCGACCTCGGACTGACCCTGGTCAGCCCGGACGAGGATCTGCTCGCCTACAGCATCGACACCGACGGCGACGAGGTCTTCGAGCTCCGCTTCCGCGACCTGCGCACCGGCGAGGACCTCCCCGACCGGGTGCCGCGCAGCTACTACGGCGGCGCCTGGACCGCCGACTCCCGCTGGTTCTTCTACACCGTCCACGACGACGCCTACCGGCCGTACCAGGTCTGGCGGCACCGGGTCGGCTCCGCGGTGGAGTCGGACCAGCTGGTCCTCGAAGAGCCCGACGAGCGCTTCGAGCTCAACGTGCAGGCACCCCGGACCGGAGACCTCGTCGTGATCTGGAGCGAGAGCCGGTCCACCAGCGAGGCGTGGGTGCTCGACGGCACCGACCCGCACGGCGTACCCCGCTCGGTCGGCGGGCGCCGGCACGGCGTGGTCTACCACGTCGAGCACGCACCGACGGAGACCGGCGACCGGCTGCTCGTGGTGACCAACGACGACGCGGTCGAGTTCCGGCTGATGTCGGCGCCGGTGCCCCGCGCTGCCGACCAGGACCACGAGGCCTGGTCCGAGGTCCGCCCGGAGCACCCGGCCGAGCGGCTCCTCCGCGCGGACGCCTTCGCCGACGCGGTCGTCCTCTCCTACCGGTCGCAGACACAGCACCGGCTCCGGATCGTGCGCCACGACGACCTGGCGGGCGAGGGGCGCGTCGTACGCACCCGGAACGAGGTCGGGTGCCTCGACCTGGCCCGCAACGAGCAGTACGACGCGGCCTCGGTCACGGTGTGCGACGAGACCTACCTGCGGCCACCGGTCTGGTCTTCGGTCGACCTCGCCACCGGCGCGACCCGGGAGGTACACCGCGGCGAGGCGCCCGGCTTCGACCCGGACGCCTACGTCGTGGCACGCCGTACCTTCCCGGCCCCGGACGGTACGCCGGTGCCGGCGGTGATCCTCCACCACCGCGACACGCCGCTCGACGGCTCGGCGCCGGCTCTGATCTACGCCTACGGCGCCTACGAGGCGGTCGACGAGCCCGAGTGGGACCCCGGTCTGCCGAGTGTCCTGGACCGCGGGGTCGTGTACGTGCACGCCCTGATCCGCGGTGGCGGCGAGGGTGGGCGGCGCTGGTGGCTCGACGGCAGCATGCAGGCCAAGCAGCACACGTTCGACGACCTGGCCGCCGTGGCCGACGGTCTGGCTGGGGGTCAGGCCGGCGACGGCCTCGTGGACGGTGACCGGATCGCCACCCGCGGACTCAGCGCCGGCGGTCTGCTCCAGGGCGCGGTCTTCAGCCAGCGGCCGGAACGCTGGCGCGCGGTGGTGGCCGAGGTCCCGTTCGTCGACGTGGTGACGACGATGTTCGACGAGGCGACCCCGCTCACGATCACCGAGTGGGAGGAGTGGGGCGACCCTCGCATCCGCGAGCAGTTCGACTGGATGCTGGCCTACTCGCCGTACGACAACCTGCCGGCCGCCGGCTCCCGTCCCGACCTGCTGGTCACCGGTGCCGTGCACGACCCGCGGGTGATGGTGCGTGAGCCGGCCAAGTGGGTCGCGGCGCTGCGCGACTCCGACGCGTCCTGGTCGCCGCGCCTGCTGTTCCGGGTCGAGACCAGCGCGGGTGCGCACGTCGGGCCGTCCGGACGGATCGGCCATCTCGCCTATGAGGCGGAGATCTACGCCTGGGTGCTGGACCGACTGGGGGTGACCGCATGACCGAGCCGGGCAGCCTGCATGACGAGGTGATCCGGGTCGCCCGCGACCTGATCCGCTGCGACACCACCAACGCTCGCGAGCCCGGTCTGGGGAACGAGACGCTGTGCGCGGAGTATCTCGCCGGCTACCTGCGCGGCTTCGGGGTCGAGGTGGAGCTGGTCGCGCGAGAGCGACACCGGGCGAACATCGTGGCGCGGATCCCGGGCGTTGGCTCGACCGGCTCGACCGACGCTCCTCCCGAATCGTTGGCGTTCGTCGGGCACACCGACGTGGTGCCGTGCGACCCGCGTGACTGGACCCACCCGCCGTTCGAGGCGGTCGTCGACGACGACGGCTGGCTGTGGGGCCGGGGCGCCGTGGACATGAAGAACGAGGTGGCCGCCCGAGCGGTCGCGATGGCCGAGCTCGCACGGACCGGGTTCCGGCCGCGCGGCGACCTATGGTTCATCGCGGTGGCCGACGAGGAGGACGGGTACGCCGACGTGGGGATGCGCTGGCTGCTCGAGGAGCGCCCCGACATCCGGCCGACCCACAGTGTCAACGAGGGCGGCGGCGAGCGGCTGCCGCTCGCAGACGGACGCGAGATGGTCTGCTACTCCATCGGGGAGAAGGGCACGCTCCCGGTCCAGGTCACCGCCGTCGGGGAGGCCGGCCACGCGTCGGTGCCCACGCTCGGCCGGAACGCCGTACCACTGCTGGCCACGCTCCTCCCGCGCCTCGGCGACGGGCTGCCCGAGCCGAGCCGGGCGCCCGAGGCGATCGCGATGCTGCGGGCCCTCCTCGGCCGGGACGAGCCCGATCTCGCGAAGGCCCTGGCGGAGGCCGAGAGCCTGTCCAGCGGACTCGGCGACACGATCCGGTCGCTGATGGGGTCGACGCTCGCGCCGACCATGCTGTGGGGCTCGAACAAGCGGAACGTGATGCCCGCCAGGGCGACGGCAGAGGTGGACATCCGGACCATCCCGGGCACGTCACCGGCCGACGTCGAAGGGCTGGTCCGGTCGTTGCTGGGCAACGACATCCGCTACGAGCTGGGCTGGCCGGAGGAGATGGTCGCGGCGTCGAGCTCGCCCGTCGACGGCGCCGTCCCCGCCGCGATCGCGGCGTTCCTCGAGGCGGAGGCAGACCCCGGCACCCTGCTGCCCACGCTGTGTACCGGCTTCACCGACAGCAACTACCTCCGTGCCGCGGGCGGCACCGCGGCGTACGGCTTCAGCCCCTTCCGCGCGACCCCGAACGACGTGCTCGAGGCCGGCTACCACAACGCGAACGAGCGCGTGCACGTCGACGACCTGCTGCTGTCGACCCGCTTCCATCTCGACCTGGCGCGCCGCGTGCTCGGATGACCTCGCCCCTCCCCCGGTTCCCGGAGCCGGCCTCGACGCCGGACCTGCGGGCACTGCTGCTGGACTACCTCGACTTCTTCCGCGGCGTGGTCGCGGGGAAGCTGGCCGGACTCTCGCCCGCCGACCTGACCGGGTCACGGGTGCCGACGGCCTGGACGCCGGCCGGCCTGGTCCACCACCTGGTGAACGTCGAGCGACGGTGGCTGGTGTGGGGGTTCCTCGGCGAGCCGGTGGACGACCCGTGGCGGGACGCGACCGACGACGGCGGGTGGGTCACCCTCGAGCTCGACGTCGACGAGCTGCGCGCGCTGCTCACCGACGCCGCTGCGCGCACGCGGGAGATCGTCGAGGCGCACCCGCTGACCGACGTGGCCCGGGTCGGCGGTCGGTTCACCGACCAGGCGGTGGCGCCGCAGCTGCAGTGGATCCTGCTGCACCTCCTGCAGGAGTACGCCCGACACACCGGCCACCTGGACATCGCTCGCGAGCTGGTCGACGGGAGCACGGGCGAGGCGGGATAGACCCCGAGGCTCACCGCAGGTGCAGCATCCGGATCGTCCGCTTCGCCAGGTGCCGCTCGCCCAGCGCGTTCGGATGGACGACGACCGGGTTGGTGCCCTGCAGCACCGGCTCGATCCAGCGGACACCGGGCTTCTGGCACGCATCGTGGCCCTCGGAGACCCGGCTGAGGTCGACGTACGTCGCGCCGGTCGCCGCGGCCGCACGGCGTACGGCGTTGTTCAGCGTGGCCTGCACTCGCCGGAGGTACGGCACGTCGCCCTTCGCCACCGGCATCTTGTCGAAGCAACCGTTCCTCGGCGGCAGGATCCACGGGTAGCCGAGGATCGCGACGCGAGCGTGCGGAGCCTTGTGGCGCACGGCCCGGAGCGCCTTCACCAGGGCGGGGAAGGTCTGGTGTCGGATGTCGTGGCGGAACTGGTTGCCGTAGGTGTTCCGGCACGGGCTCCCCTGCCCCAGGGTCGAGAGCCCGGCGACCCCGCACTTCACGATCGCGCCGATGAACGTGTTGTTGTCGTTGCCGCCGATCGTCATCGTCACCAGCTGCGCGTGGCGGTGCACGGCGTCGAGCTGGGGGG